>JAGCZE010000251.1 GCA_017960415.1 Lachnospiraceae bacterium | reverse complement strand
GTCTGCGTTTACCCTCTCTCGGCCATTCAATATAAATACCGTAATAGTAATGTCCGATCTTATATGC
This sequence comes from Lachnospiraceae bacterium, assembly GCA_017960415.1. Next base: position 16,461 of record JAGCZE010000251.1, on the reverse strand, counting down.
ATGGCCGCCTTCGGCTCTCAGACCCATACCTTCCCTTTCGGACTCAAAGAACAGCCTGTCGGTTTCGGGTATCACATCCAGCATATCTTCTCTCATCTCAACGATCCGTATATCACCGTTGCTGTAAAGGACATACCGTTTATCACCGTCGATCAGGATCGCGGGATCATGCAGGCTGGCTTTCAGCGGAAATCTTTCCCAGTTGGAGCTTTCGGCATCTTTGGTACGGAAAATATAAGCGTGTCCGGCATCATTTGAATTGAAAAGACAGTAAAAATACCCGTTTACATATCTGAGGCATGCCGCCCAGCTTCCTTTTCCGTAAATATTCTTCCCGTTTTCCAGATTGTTGCCTTCAGCTTCCTCGAGTCTGTCAAAAACATAGCTGACAAGCTCCCAGTGCTTCAAGTCGTAGCTGCGCATTATGGGGCAGCCCGGCATCGAATGCATGCTGGTACTGACCATATAAAAGGCATTGCCCACCCTTATAACATCAACATCGGGAACATCGGCCCATATGATAGGATTATGAATATGAGTCATCGAACTAAACCTCCGTGTTTTTCTCCAAGGCAAATATTCTGCCCGCCGGTCAATCTTTGTCATCCGAACTGTCGTCGAACTTCTTCCTAATTCCTCTTTCAAGTTCGTCCGCTTTTTCAGATGCCTTATTTACAAATTTCTCAAGTTTCTTGTTCAGCTCAAGTTCGTCGATCTTGTCTCCGATCTTCAGGCCTGCGTTTTCAAGTTTATCTTTTACACCGCTCTGTTCGAGTTTGTCGATCATTTCCTTGCCGACCTTGCCGATCTTCGCACCGGCCTCTCCAAGCATCTCTCCGAGCTTTTCGGCATTGAAACCACTGTTGTTTTCGCTACTCATGTCGCATTCCTCCCTGTTCTCAGAAACCTTTGTAATAGTCTTTCTTCCTGCTGCAAGAACGCCCTGTGCAACACTCTTTCCTTTTTCAAGAACCTTTGATCCGGTCTCGTTCAGATTTGCACTGATCCTGCCCCAGCTGGACAAACCTAGTTTCTTTAGATTCTCCGAAACATTCTCCCCGTTTACCACCTGTATGATGCTCTCTGCGGTATCGAGACCGAACCTTCCGCCGGACATGCAGATAACAGAATGCAGCGGCATCTCCGACATGCCTTCTTCTTCGTAAGCTTCCCTCTTCGTCATATTTCTGTGGCATACCATTGAAAGAAGCGGAACGAAATACTTATTGGCCGTAGGCGAATTCTTGACATCCTCAAGAGTCATGTCAATATTAAATTCTTCATCGGGATCGTAAGCAACCGGAGGTATCTCATGACCGAGCAGCGTCTCGAATTCAGAATCAGGAATCGCTGCGGGTGTCCCGAAGAAATAAGTCGGAAGCTGATCTTCGGTAAATTCGTTTCTGCCCTCATTTTCTATGGCAAATGTTATTTCATCCTTAAGCCTTATATCCCTGCTTGACGCGCCTACACAGATAACATATCTGCCGGGCTCCACAACCCACTTGCCAGCACCGACCGAATAATATGAAAATGCTCTTTCATTCAGTTCACATACAACTTCTTTTTCCTCGCCGGGCTTTAAGAATACCTTCTCAAAACCTTTAAGTTCCTTGGGTGCTCTTAAAACAGCACTGTCGATCTTGCCTATATAAACCTGCGCAACCTCAGCTCCGGCGCACTTTCCGGAATTCTTAATCTTAAATTTAACTTTTGCATTTTTACCTTCTGTTTCAACTTTTATGTCACTGTAGAAGAAGGTTGTATAAGAAAGACCGTGTCCGAACGGGAACAGTACTTCGGCATTTACCTTATCGTAATATCTGTATCCTACAAAGAGTCCTTCCCTGTATTCAACAGTCAGCCTGTTGCCGGGAAAATTATTGTAAGAAGGAGTATCCTTGATGCTTACAGGGAATGTCTCCGCAAGCTTACCGCTGGGATTTACCTTGCCGAACAGAATATCAACAACCGCCTCACCTGAAGCTTCTCCGCCGAGATAAGCTTCAAGGACCGCATTGACATTGGAAATCCAGGGCATCGATACAGGCGAACCGTTATGAAGCACAACTACGGTATTCGGCTGAACATCGGCGATCTCCCTGATCAACCTGTTCTGGCACTGGGGAAGTCTCATATGCTTACGGTCATAGCCTTCGGATTCGAAGGAATCGGGCAGTCCCGCAAAGATAACAACCGCATCGGCAACCGCAGCCTTCTCTTTTGCGTCTGCCGCAAGCTTTTCATCGATCACATCCTCTGTTGATGAGAAGCCCTTTGAGTACATAACCTTTGTATGTCTTGTGGATGCTGCCTCCAGGGCGCTGATGATCCTCGTACAATTGATATGTGAGCTGCCGCCGCCCTGTATCCTGGGCTTTTTCGCAAATTCGCCCACAAACAGTATCTGCTTCGACTTATCGAGAGGTAAAGCACCCTCATTCTTTAAAAGTACCATACACTCACGCGCGATCTTCCTGGCTTCCTTATGATCCTCTACGCGGTCAAAGCTTTCCTTGGCCGGTTTACTCTCTTCCTCAGGTTTGTAAGCTGCATCCCGGGCTTCTTCCTCAACGGCACGCGGAGCATATTTAATGATATTCTCCTCGGTAACATTTGCCGCAAATCCGGTATATTTGTCAACGAGCTTCAGAACATGCTCAACCGCGATATCCAGATACTTTTCATCGAGTTTTCCTTCTATTACGGCTTCCTCAACCTTCTTCGCATTGATCCCGGCGCTCGAAGGCATCTCAAGATCAAGGCCTGTCTCAACACCCATAGGCCTGTTATTGACAGCACCCCAGTCAGACATGACTAGTCCGTCGAAGCCCCATTCGTTCCTTAAAACTTCATTGAGCAGCCAATTGTTCTCCGATGAATAAACTCCGTTGATCTTATTGTATGAGCACATCAGTGTATCAGGCTTCGCAGACCTGACAACTTCCTCAAATGCCGAAAGATAGATCTCCCTTAAGGTTCTTTCGTCAATAACGGCACTGACGGTCATCCTGCGCTTCTCCTGGTTATTGGCCGCGAAATGCTTCAGGCTCACGCCGACGCCTTCAGCCTGAACACCTTTCACATATGCCGACGCCATCTGCCCCGCAAGATAAGGGTCTTCCGACATATACTCGAAATTTCTTCCGCACAGAGGAGAACGCTTGATATTAATAGCCGGTCCGAGGATAACGTTGACATTTTCAGCCTTGCACTCACGTCCGAGCACGCCGCCCAGATGCTCCATCATATCTCTGTTAAATGAAGAAGCCAGTCCTGCTCCCGAAGGGAAACATACAGCCTGGACAGTTCCGTTGATACCGAGTGACGCATCGTCAATGGTCTTGCGTAATCCGTGAGGCCCGTCGCTGACTCTTACGGCAGGGATACCGACTCTCTCAACCGCAACGGTATTCCAGGCATCCGCCCCGCCTACCAGCTTGGACTTCTCTTCCAAAGTCAGATTTTTGATAATTTCTTTGATCTCCATTACTACACCCACCTTCCTTTTTTATTCACTAGTATCTTATGTTGCAGAAAAACTTCGAAATATCCTCAACTCTCTCTGCAATGATATCCGCTCCGGCCTTTTCAAGTTCTTCACGGTCGCCGTATCCGTAGAGCACGCCCATAGACTTAAGACCCGCATCCTTCGCTCCGAAAATATCGTGTTCCCGGTCGCCTATCATGATCGCTTCGGACAGATCGTCAACACCGTACTCCTTCAGAACATACCTGATGACATCGGATTTCTTCGATCTTGCGCCATCATCCGAACCCACAATGCCGTCGAGATAACAATCAAGCCCGAAATGGCTGCATATCCTGACCGCCTGGACTTCAATCTTGGATGTCGCCACGATCAGAGTAAACTTGCTCTCCTTCAGTTCTTTCAGCATATCGATAACGCCCGGATAGGGACTGTTTTCACACCATCCCTGTGTATTGTAATACTTTCTGAACCAGACAATAGCCTCTGTCGCCGTATCTTCATCGAAGCCGTAAAAACGCATGAACGAATCTTTGAGGGGCGGACCTATGAACCGGCGCAGCTCCTCTTCGGACACATCTCGGATACCATAATGGTCAAGGGCAAATCTTGCCGCATTCATAATACCTGATCCCGATTCCGTCAGTGTCCCGTCCAGATCAAACAGCAGATATTTAAACATTTTTAACCTCATTGCGTAAATCAATAATAAAACCCGTAAATCAGCTCTGTTCTTACGTCAAAAACTCATTTCAGGAAGCCGTTTACGATCATAGTCACCGCTTCTTCCTCAGTCAGTCCCAGGGTCATCAGCTTGGTAAGCTGTTCCCCGGCGATCTTGCCTATCGCAGCCTCATGGATCAGCGAAGCGTCGATGCAATTCGCCTCAAGTTCGGGAATCGCAGCCACTTTACCGTTATCCATAATGATAGCATCGCACTCGGAATGTCCGTGGCATGCATTGTTTCCTCTGATATTGGATCGGAAAAGCTGTGTCGATTCTTCCTTGGCTACAGACCTCGAGATCAGGTTTGTACCGCAATTTTCACCGTTCAGATCCACAACAAAATCGGTCTCGGCATGCTGCGACCCGTGAGTCATGATCTTCTCCTTGATCACGAGAGTCGCATTGTCCGCAACATCCGCGCGGGTAGTACGTATTGTGGAATCAACACCCTTGATCTGTACAGTATCCATCTCCAGATAGCTGCCCTCGGCAAGATGTATGATGGTCTGGGGATTTAAAACAACCTCGCCGCGCCCGTCACCTTCGCCGTAATGCTTCTCGACATAGCGTACTTTTGAATTCTTTCCGACAAAAAAGGTATGAATACCGTCATGCTCGGATTTCTGGGTACCGCAGTTATGTATGCCGCATCCGGCAATAATGGTCACATCGCAGTTCTCACCGATAAAGAAATCATTGTAAACCGATTCTGTCAGTCCCGTCTGACTGATAATAACGGGGATATGAACGCTCTCTCTTACCGTGTTATCCTTGATATGAATGTCGATACCTGGTTTGTCAGCCTTTGTCGTAATCTCTATATGTTCTGTGGAGCGGCGTCCCGCGCCCTCTCCGTTCGAACGAATATTGTAAGCACCCTCGGGTACCTCATGAAGATCTGCTACCTCTTCGAGTAATCTTTTTTGAATATCGTCCATGGTAGTCCTTTCAGAATGATTATTATATTAGCATAATGATAAGATCAGAAGATCTGCATCATCAAATATTACTTATCAAGCTTGTCGCAGGAGTCAACCGCCCAGCTCTGGCTGTTGATCAGAGGCATCACCTCGTCCTTTGACCCAATGCTGCTCACACGGCCTCCCGCTATCAGTATCAGCTCATCGGCAATGTTTATAATTCGCTCCTGGTGCGAGATTATGACGATGCAGCCGTGGATCTTGTCATGAAGTCTGTCAAATACCTTGATCAGGTTGTTGAAACTCCAGAGGTCTATACCGGCCTCAGGTTCATCGAATACGGTCAGTTTGGATGCCCGGGCCAAAGTCACGGCAATTTCGATCCTTTTCAGCTCTCCTCCGGAAAGGGAAGCGTTCACTTCGCGGTTTATATAATCTCTCGCGCACAGCCCGACTTCAGACAGATAATTGCAAGCATCCGCGGTGGACATATCTCCGGCCGCCAGAGTTATCAGATCCTTGACCGTGATACCCTTGAACCGTACCGGCTGTTGAAAAGCGAAGCTGATGCCGAGTCTGGCCCTGTCGGTAATGGACATATCGGTAATGTCCGTTCCGTCAAACAATATCCTGCCCGTATCAGGCTTGACAATACCGGAGATCAGTTTGGCAAGCGTTGACTTGCCGCCGCCGTTTGGGCCTGTAATGACATAGAACTTGTCATCCTGCAGGGTCAGCGAAACATCCCTGATGATCTCTTTATCCTTTCCCTCATCGCTTACGGTGTATGAAATATTCTGCAGTTCTAACAACTTGGTTCCTCCTTAATCCAATATTTATTTAACAATGATCCCAACCACCAGATACATTACCGATGCGATCACAGTCAAAATGGCACTGTACGAAACCCTGACTTTCAGGATCGCTCCGGGGCCGCAGCCTACAGCAGTCCCGACGTTCAGTGCGTCGGCCGTGAAAACACAGAGCTTTTCGCCTGCGATACCGGCTCCGGCCACCGCTCCGATGCATATGGCGGGATTCAGTCCTACCGAATTGGCCAGTTTAAGGGCAATCGGGAAAATGATCGCATACATTGCCCACGACGATCCGAGCGCGATGGTCAGTACCACCGAGATCAGGAACATCATTGCAGGCAGCACGGGTACAAAACCCTTAAAGAAACCGATCATGCTTTCAAAGTAGCTGTTCAGATACAATTGCTCTAACAGTGACGAGAAGCACATTGTGAGCAGATACATGATGATCGGAAGCGCTGAATTGGCTATACCGGTGATCAGGTGCTCCATAAACTGCTCCGGTGTCATAAGACCCTGGGCGCAATACAACAGGAACATAAAAATCAGCGTTGCGGTAAGCCCAACGGCGCTGTCGACAATAAATCCCCTCGACCAGACCGTTCTGATCGTCAGCGAAGCAACAGCCAGACATCCGATCGGAAGCATAACATTTGATATCTTTCCCCACATTTCGGGCTCATTCAGACTCAGGAACTTCTCCGAACCGGCGGGCCACAATGTGCCGCCGTCCCTAACTCTTATCTCCGCGTCCCGAAGCTGCCTCACTCTCGGCAATTTGCCCGTGCACAGCAGCAACATCGCGGGAATAACGAGTATCGAAAAGAAATTGTACGGAATCGACTTTGCGAACATTCCGACAACATTCTCCCTGATGGAAAGGTTCAGGGTACCTATTACGAATATGCCCCACAACGACAGCGGGAAAAACGAGCTCAGTACCGTAGGCAGCATACTGTAGAGCAGCGCGAGCTTCTCGCGTACAACCCTCTTTTCTTTCGCAACAGATACTATGGCCGAAGAGGCGCACAGCATGTTGAGTCCGTCATCTATCAGAGTCAGCGTCATGATCCCAAATGAGGTCAGCAGGACGTCATTTTCATTTTTAGCGTTCTTTTCGGCAAATTTCTTGAAGGCCGTAACACCGCCCGATGATTCTATCAGCGTTACCATGCCCCCCATCAATGCCATAACGAATACGGTAAATACATTGTCCGGCGAAGCCATCGTATCCATAATGGCGTCCGCATAGCTTGCCGCAAGGCCTGTCCTGTAAAGCATCAGCGCCGCGAGTATCCCGCCCGCGATCAGCGATTCAAGGGTTCTCTTTGAAATGATGACATATCCCAGCATCAGCAGAAGCGGCAGTACAAATACCGGAGCATCTGTCTTTTCGGGAATGAACAGCGCCGCCAGCAGGTAAATGATGGCGAGAGATCCATACTGCAGCAACATCTGCTTCTTTGACATCGGAGCCACATTCGAAGGATGCTGTAAGATACCCTTTCTCATGCCCGAAAGAGCAAGTACCTGTGAATGCTTTCTAGAAACCTGGCTGTATACTCTCTTCATCAGCTCTCCGTAAATATTCGGATGCTTGAGAAGAATCTTCATGACATCATCTGTTTCCATCTTGTAACAGATGGTACGTCCCAGCGATCTGACCGTAGACATTCTCTTCTGCTTGGCCAATACCGCATATTCGCCGAAATACTGGCCCTCATGCATGATATTGAGCTGCGTTCCGTCCCTGCCCAGCACGATCGCAGTACCGGATTCGAGAAAGAACATTCCGTCGGGATCACCGTCTATGGTACAGATGTCCTCACCGTTCTCATATTTCACCTTTATCAGCTTTTCGACGATCTCCGCAAGTTCCTCATCCCCCTCAGGACTGTCATCGATCCCGAAAAAATCCCTGATATACTTATCATTGATCTTGCTAGCCATGTACGCCCCTTATGTTTTAGCAACAAACTCCCTGTTTCGTTTCAGCCAGAATTCGGCCAGTTCCAGATCCTCCGGCGTTGTTATCTTGATATTCTTATAATCTCCCTCAACAACCGTCACCTTATGGTCCGAGTATATCTCAACAACCATAGAATCATCCGTGATCTTATCCCTTTCGGCCCCGGGCATCCCATACATCTTCTCAAATGCCCCGATGATCAGTGAGATCTCAAAGCACTGAGGTGTCTGTATCTGATAAATGCTCTTACGGTCAATAGTCCTCCTGACAATCATGCCGGCCTTTTCACTCCTTTGGGCATCGCCAATGTCCGTCCCGCATTCTTTCAGCGTATCCTTCGCAGGAACCGCCGCAACACATGCATCGCAGGCCCGGACATTCTCTATACAGCGGTTGATCAGTTCAGACGTAACCAGCATCCTGACACCGTCGTGGATCAGAACATATCCGGCTCCGCCTCTTTTGGCTTTCTTAATCCCTTCATATACCGAATCGAATCTTTCCCTTCCGCCTTCGCAGACACACAGAACCTTCTTAAATCCGTATTTTTCGACTATTTCCTTCTTGACAAAATCTATTTCTTCGCTTCCGGTTACGATCACGATCCGGTCCGTAAGACTCTCTTCAAATGCTTTTATTGTATAATAGAGCACCGGATGATCCGCAATTTCCATATACTGCTTCTTCACCGGGCTGTTCATGCGTTTTCCGGTACCGGCAGCCACGATCACTGCCGTGATTTTATTCTTCTCGGACAAATCGACCACCTCCGCACCGGCTCTCTCTTTCCCTGAAATCAAGCCCACCGGCTTTCTCTTCCCCGGGCATCAGGCCCATATAGTTTTATCTCTCCCCGAGCTTCAGCCCCGGAACAGCGTTCAGGTTCAGCCCGGATCTGGTTCCGTTCATAAACTCATAATAGCCCGCGCATCCTATCATAGCGGCATTATCGGTACAAAGGATCGGTGACGGATAATACAGCTTCAATCCCTTAGCTTCGCAGGCTTTTTTCATTGCCGCGCGCAATGCGGAATTGGAAGCGACGCCGCCTGCCATCGCAACCTTATCGAATCCCATCGACAAAGCCGCTTCAACCGTATGTGTGACCAATACATCCACTACCGCGGCCTGGAAGGATGCAACAACATCGGCAACCGTAACCCCCGCTTCGGGATCGACCGGTTCAAACGGGTCAAAATCAGGTCTGTCGGTCTTCGAAGAATAAATGACATTTCCGTCGAGTCCCTGTTTCATACGGCATGAATTCAGATAGTTCAAAACCGCGGATTTGAGTCCGCTGAATGAAAAATCATATTTGTTGTTTCCCACATGGCCCCTGGGAAAATCTACGGCGTCTGCTCTTCCGTTCACAGCACATTTGTCGACCTTGGGACCGCCGGGATATCCGAGTCCGACTGCCCTCGCAACCTTGTCGAAAGCCTCTCCGGCAGCATCATCATGTGTTTTTCCGATAATCTCAAATTTATCGTAATCCCTTACAATAACCAGATGAGTATGCCCGCCCGAAACCACGAGACACATAAAAGGCGGTTCAAGATCCTTATGTTCTATATAATTGGCCGCTATGTGCCCCTCTATATGATGTACGCCCACCAGCGGAAGCTTTCGCGCATAGCTGATGGCCTTGGCCTCTGCGACACCCACCAACAGCGCTCCCACAAGCCCCGGACCGTAAGTCACAGAGATCGCGTCAATATCTGAGAGACCGCATCCTGCCTCATCAAGAGCACCTTTAATAACATAGTTGATCTTCTCTATATGCTTTCGTGAAGCGATCTCCGGCACAACGCCGCCATACAGCGTATGAAGCGCGATCTGTGAATATATCGTATTCGACAATACTTCTCTGCCGTTTTTTACGACCGAAGCCGCAGTCTCATCACACGAAGACTCTATCGCAAGAATTTTTATATCGCTCAATTGATTTACGCCACCTATTCTCATATTTCCCGTCACGTTCTGCTTTTCCGGCAGGTACTTTGCCTGTATTTCTCCGCCTTCCCCGGCAAGGAACATCTTCCGTTCACTCCGCTTTCCTCAGCAGAAAACAGCTTCTGTTCACTCCGCCTTCCTCAGCAAAGAACATCTTCCGTTCACTCCGCTTTCTTCAGTGAAGTATCTTCACTTGCCCTCCAGCCGAGGATCTTCCAAACATTCTCCTCAACTTCCACCAGCAATATTTCCTCATAGGCACGATTGAACCCCGTACCCTCTTTGATCGTAAAATACATATTTACCGTAGCCTTGGCCGGATTGGTGGTACGAACATACACGATATCGCCCGAATCATCGATGCTGTAGCTGTTGATAGTCCTTGAGAGTCTCTTGTAATTCTGGATATCGCCCTTTACGAGCCCGATCATATCGTTGAGCGGATTCTGGTCAAGAAGTTCGTCGCTGTAGAGAATCCTCAGCATATCAACCAGGTCTTCTATCTGAGACTCCGAAAGATCTTCGTTGTACAGGCATTTTGTGATGCGGCAGTACATCTTTACGACCTCTCTGGCGGTCTGCGGATAATTCTGTATCAGATTCCGCTGTTTCAGCGAGGAATACTCGGTCACGGCAACATTCGCTTCAAGCTTGTCGCTGTCCTTATTCCGGGTGATCAGCATATACAGCCCGACGATCAAGGCAGCGACCACGATCACTATAAAGATCGTGCCACCGATACCAACCTTTGACTTCTTCATATCCCAACCTCATGTATCATCAATAATATGCCGTTCATCTGCGGCCTTTTACAACGATCATTCGTCCTCAAACTGCAAAGATACGCTCCTCAGATCCTTTGCAGCGATGGTATTCGGAAAAATCGCTCTTGCCACATCCACAAATTCTTCAGGCTTCGCGGTAGCCGGGCTGTAATGGGTCAGCCACATTTCCTTGGGCTGAGCGGCCGCTGCAAGCCTCGCCGCCTCCGCATAACACATATGCTTGTGTTCTTTCGCCCTCTCTTCGGAACCGGGCTCACCGTACATTCCTTCGCAAATGAAAAGATCCGCATCCTTTGCAGCTTCACTGATTACCTTAACCGGTCTCGAATCCGTACAATATGTAACCTTAAGTCCCTTTCTTTCAGGTCCGAGGATCATATCCGAAGTATAATGAACTCCGTCCAGATCGATCTCGGCGCCCTTCTGCAGCCTGCTCCACAGTTTCATCGGAACATTGTTGGCCGCGGCCTTTTCGGGATCGAACTTTCCCTTGCGGTCGATCATAACATTGTAGCCGTAACATATAACATTGTGATCGACCCTGAAAGTCTCGATCCTGCATCCCGCTATCTCAAATGTCTGTGTATTTCCTTCTATCTCAAGCAGTTCTATATCAAACGGCAGCTCCGGGGCAATGGTCCTTAATGCCCTGACTACTCTTTCAAGACCTTTCGGTCCGATTATCGTAACCGGCTCGGTTCTCTCGGAATTGCCGATCGAAAGCAGCAGGCCGGGCAATCCGCTCACATGATCCGCATGAAAATGGGTAATGCAGATCACATCAATATCATGAAAACTCCAGCCCTTTGCCCTGATCCCGACCTGCGTTCCTTCTCCGCAGTCGATCAGTATTCCTTTGCCGTTCAGTCTCAACATCAGCGCTGTCAGCCTTCTGTAAGGCAGCGGCATCATTCCGCCCGTGCCGAGCAGACATACATCCAACATAATTTATCAAAATCTCCTTTTATTCAAAACATTTGGTCTCACATTTCCTCATCGTTATAGACGAGTTCCATTATCACTGCATCCTCAACGGGATTCCTGTAATAGTCGACCCTTTTTCCTATAGTATCAAATCCGCTCTTCTCGTAAAGTGCCCGCGCAGCCTCATTGCTCTCCCTGACCTCAAGGAAAATGCTCACATATCCCTCATTGTCGCCAAAGTCGAGCAATTCGTCCATAAGCGCGCTTCCGATATGCTTGCGGCGCTTATCGGGATCCACCGCGATACGCAGTATTTCTGCCTCATCCTGAGTCCCCATCAAAAATGCGTATCCCGCAATACCTTCCTCATCTTCGGCTACAACCGCATGGACGCAAGGATTCTCAAGTGCTCCGCGGCATGACGATACAGACCATGGATCATTAAAAATACGGCGTTCCATATCCCCGATCGTAAACAGATCCGAGAGCTTCATCGTTCTGTAATTCATACTCGGTCTTACTCCCTGTTGATGGTTTTTCATTCAGAATAACAGGCGTTGTGCCCGCTCCGCATATTGCTTACTCACCCGGCTGCTTCCTGCCGGCTTCCCTCTCCGCCTGTGAAGCGCGCAGATATACCGGTGCATGTTCCTCTGCCGGAACAGTCTTTCCTTCCCTGAACATCTCCATGCCGAGAGCCGCTACGGAAGCCGCCCGCTGCCTCGACAGGAACCCGGGTGCAAAAGAATACCCGGCCTTCATTTTCTCGGCAATGATGTTCCTGTAGGGCGGAACGCCGTCTCCCAAAAAGATCACACCGCTGTAGGTACCTTCCGAGCCTTCAACAATCTGATCCAGCTGCCCTGTCAGCTCGTCGACGGGTCCGGCATTTTCATCCAATATCGTTTGGAGCTTATCGTCCCTGAACACATAAGCCCCCGAATAGACCTCAGACCTTCTTGCGTCCATTATCGGACAGATGATCCTGTCCGTGATCCCAAACAACCCGTAAGCCATGGCTTTGAGCGTCGGAACTTCGGCAAGGGGCTTATCAAGGGCCAGCCCGAGTCCCTTCGCGGTAGCCGAGCCTATACGCAATCCCGTAAATGAACCCGGTCCCCGGGAAATCGCGATCGCATCAAGCTCTTCGGGCTCGATCCCCGCACTCTTCATGACCGCCTCTATCATCGGCATCAGAGTCTGCGAATGCGTAAGCGTATTATTGACCGTATATTCCGCGATCAGCTTCTCATCGCTCAGTAATGCAGCCGAAGCCACCAGCGACGAACTTTCTATTCCCAATATCAGCATTTTTACTGTATCTCCAATTTCACAGTTTTATGATCATTCTGTAGATCACCGGATCCACAAAATCTGCATGCAAACTTTGGTTCAATATTCGATCTTCCTGTAATCGAAGCCCTTCGAAGGATTCTTGCTGATCTTTATCCTCATCGCATCCTTCGGTAATATGTCCTCGATCAGCTCCGACCACTCAATGATTGTAAGACCGTCCCCGTAGAAATATTCACGATAACCGATCTCTTCCATCTCATCGGGATCGTCAATCCTGTAAACATCAAAATGATACAGCGGAATCCTCCCCTGCTCATATATCTGTACTATGGTAAATGTAGGGCTGACCACAGGCTCTTCGATCCCGAGTCCCGCAGCAATGCCCTTTGTCAGGACTGTTTTCCCGGTTCCGAGATCGCCGTCAAGACATATCACCTGTCCGGGAAAAGCCTTTTTTCCGAGTTCGGCACCAAAATCAAAGGTATCCTGTGCCGAGCTGCTTTCGTATATCATCCGGATATCCTCCAAATTTCCAAATAAACCGACTTGATCAGTCCGCTTTCATGATCAGTCCGCTTTCATGATCAATCCGCTTCCTTCATCAGCTTGACCTTCTTGGCTCCGCAGCCTGCCAGTATTCTCCTGAAACCTGTTTCGTTGCCGGCCAGATTGCTCTTGGGCAGCACGAACGCCGAATTCTTGGTCAGATAGAAATAATAGCACTCTTTTGCTTCAATCACCTTTTCTATCCTGCTCCACTCATAAGCGGCATATTCCTTGCCTCTGGTCATATCAAGACCGGTGCTGCTGAAAGTATAAGTGATCGTATTGGCGCTGTCGGAGATCAGTTCCGCCTGCTTCTTGGCCCTGTACCATATCGTGATAGGACTGTTGGCAAGGAACATCACGATTATGACGCCCAAAAGAACCGTCACCATCATCTCGCCCTTGTTGATCAGATTGAAAACGAGTGCAACGATTGCTCCTATGCCTATCAGTACCGACAGGATACCGGCCGGATTATGATAGGTATGATACATCATAAAATCAAACATTTCCTACGCTTCAGGCCTCGCCGTAACCGTATAAGCCGGCTCGGTGTGCTGCATGCGGGGTTTTTCCTCTTTTTTGGCATATATCGCATCATTAAGTGCGGTCTGCTCGCCGTCATCGGGTTCCTGATCGGCAATGCCGTCTATCAGCATCGTTTCATCATCCGGTTCCAGAAACGCTCCCGAATTTCCGCTTTCGCGTTCCTCTTCTTTTCTCAGTTCTTCCGCTTCCTCCTCGGAAACAGTCGCCATATGTGCTATATCGGCGATCGATCTTTTCTGTTCTTCCATTTCAAACCTCATCTTTGTAATCTGTTATATATAAAATTATTGTACCACATCGGACAATGACATACAACAACAAGCTGATCATCTTGATCGGATCAGTGGTAACCCCATAAATAAAAGGCACAGGAGATTCCCATGCCTTCCGCGAAGCAGCCTCACAACCCGCTATTCTTTTTTTTCTGTTACGAATGTATAAGTGTTCTTGCCTTTTTTCTTCGACTCATAGAGTGCCGAGTCGGTCATTTCAAACAGATCTGTTACGTCCGTGGCTTCCTTGCCGTGCATGATCCCGATGCTGATCGAAACCGTCGGTAGGCCGTCATCGGTATTTTCGAGTTCACGGTTGATCTGTTCGATCTTAACCTTTATGAATTTACGATTGATATTATCGGAATGAACCATGAAGACAACAAACTCATCTCCGCCGATCCTGCAGATATGATCATCTGCTCTGAAAACGCTCTGCAGTACTCTGACCAGCTTGATCAGAACCCTGTCGCCCGTTTCATGTCCGTATGTATCGTTGATCGTCTTAAAATTATCAACATCAAGAAGCATCATATATGTCGATTCGATATCGATGGTCGACAGCAGAAGCTCGTAACCGGCACGGTTGTAAGCCCCGGTCAGCTCGTCATGGGAAGCCTTATAATTCAGATGTTCCAGACTGTTTTTGTACTTCGAATACATCTTGTTGTATGCCTGAGCCAGGTATTTGAATTCGTTTGCGCCCTTTTCACTGATCGGACTGTCCTCTTTGATCCTGTCCACCGCATTCAGGATCGGGTTTATTCCCAGATGCGAAGTCAGCCAGATCATAAAGAAGATCAAAAGCGTCTGAACTATCACCACTATCCTGACGATCTTCAATTCGCGATGCAGTGACGATAATTCCGACCCTTCGGCACTGTACATTATTTTATCAACTTCTTCTATGCATTCCCTGTAATAGTTCCTGATACTGTTTTTCTGTTCATAATATTCACTGTCGAGTACAATTGAAGAAGCACGCCTCATTTTTTCATCGGCCGAGAGTTTTTTGTCCTCCCCGGTCAGTTCGATATTCTTCAATACTTCCGGATAATCGGTATACTCTTTGGCTTCTATCACAAGCCGCATCGCATAATATTCACGATCCATCAGTTCCAGAGAATTCGCCATGGCCTCTTTCAGATACTTATGCGCGGTCTCTGTCTTTATACCGGTATCCATCTTTTCGACTGCTTCTTCGCGCCTGTTCGTTTCGAAAGCCTCTGTAAAATACTGTTCAAGATATTTTCTTTCTCCGTCGATCGTGAATCTCTGAACATTTTCGGTAAGATAATCGGAAGCATCCATCAGCTCATGTGCGGCTTTTTCGAGTTCTATATGTTCATTTGCGGCGTCGGTGATGTCATTAAATGTCGATGTCAGATGGTATGTGGAATAACCGACAACAACACCCATAACCACCATGATCACTATCATCCAGATCAGTATTTCGCGAAGGGAAATTCCTTTTTTTGTTTTTTTATCCACTTTTAATCCTCCGGAAATGAAAAACATCGTAAAAAGATACCGTGATCGTCCTGACAATACATAAAATATCTGCATATCAAGGATAATCACTCTAATATAAAATTCTACAATATGATGCCCCGATAATCAAGTATTAGTTATTATCCACAAGTATTCATGTATATTTTGTCATAATTCGCATTTTATGTATTTTTATACAAATAGAGGGCTGCCGTATACACCCTACCGTAAGAACGGTAGGGGGCCCAATGACAGCCCCCTATATATTCACTGTTTCAAATATTTACTTTTCTTCAGCTTTTACTGTGCCTGCTGCCACATCCGCCGCGTTTATCCCACTCACATTGATATTGTGGTTTACCTTTGCGTCGTATGTATATCCTTTCAGGATGTCCTTAAGATCAAAGCCTGTGGTTTCCTTTACCGATTCGAATACCTTCGCCATAACAGCGGGAGTATATCCTCCGACACTGCCTACACCGGTCTCGCCGTTACCGCCGTCAATAACGGTGATCTTGTCGATCGAAGCGATAGGAGCGGCAACTTCTCTGGCGATAGCGGGCAGCTGATTGATGATCATTTCGGTAACCGCTGCATTGTTGTACTTCGCATATGCCTGTGCCTTCTTCTCCATTGCTTCTGCCTCTGCAAGACCCTTCGCCTGGATCGCTTCAGCTTCCGCACGTCCTACAGCTGCAATACCTTCGGCTTCCTTCTGTTTCTG
>JAGCZE010000250.1 GCA_017960415.1 Lachnospiraceae bacterium | reverse complement strand
CACCGGAATTTTCCCCGGGCTTGTTGACACGGATATCAAGCTTCTGTGCTGCAGGCTTACTCTCTTTGTAAATGTCTTCCTCTGTCAGCTCCTCCCCGAGCATGCGCTTTTCTTCGGCCTTCTTCCGGATACTTTCAAGCATGGTCAGGTATATCTCACTGTCATGCATCTGAGCCAGCTCCGCCTTTACGCCCTCTCTGTTTTTCATAAGAAGCTCACTCTGGTCTTCAATCTTGGCTATTGCCTCAAGCATATCATGTTTGATCTGGTACTTTGTAGTTTCAAATACTCTGTCTATACTCTCGAGCATACTGTCGGTATACACTAGCGATGCGGCATGGATATCGTCCGCAGCCTGCTTCGCAGCCGCTATCGAACCTGCCTTCTCGCGTTCCATATCGAGACGCGCACGCTCTCTGCTGAGGGTTGTAGCCTCATATCTGTCTAGCACCGCACCAAGTTCCTCATTCAGTCTTTCAAGGAGTTCGAACATCTTCTCCCTGGAAACTATTATCAGATCGGTTGAATCACCGTATTGTTCGCATTTCGCAAATAAAACATGTATCTCTTTTAAAATGTCTTCCACTCTGTCAGGCATTTCACAACCTCCGTACACAAATCCATAATCGTCCGGTTTATGAAAGTTACTCTTTGTCGTTGCGTACATTATATCAATATTTCGATTTACCCGCAATGCTTTGGTCTGACTTTTTCTTGCAAACATCCCTGAATAATGATAAAATATTAGCTGTCGGATTTTGAACAGGGGATAGTTTATGTTTGATTTTTTCAGTGGATTAAGAGATGACAACAGACTGTATGACAGCCGCAGACTACGGGCTGTGATCAACCGTCTGAATATGGGCAGGCTATACACTTTCAGCCTCTTTGGCGGGGTGGGCGTGCTTCTTTTTGCTGTCCTTTTCTCCCTGGTCGGATTCAATATGCTCGCCCCCGGATACCAGACACTCGCATTTATTTCATTTTCGATCATACTGTTCATCTTTTTCTTCTCGATCAATATGTCGGTCAAAAGAAAACTCGCCGCATACTTCGAGAAGCTCTGTTATGCATACACCGGCGTAGTTTCAACCGTCATGCTTACGTTTGTCTTCAGGGCTTCAAACAATATCGCTTCAATGGCGTTCTACATGCTCCTTATGCTGTTTATCAGCCTTGTTCCGATATTCATACCTGTCGCAAGCATGATAGTATGGGGTTCTCAATTTATTGTCATGGCAATCTTCACGATAGTGAAGCACCTTGATATCACGACAGCAATGTCCTTCATACTGATTGGCATTATGGGGCTCATGCTTTCATTTTTCTCATACGCAGGAATACTCAGGAAGCTTGATTACAAACTCAGTCTGGATCATGCGATCTCAGAAGCTGAAACTGATCCGATGACCGGACTGCTCAACAGACGCGGATTGGACAGGCGTCTTGAAAATGTCTGGCCGCACTGCATCAGGCAGCAGATCAAGATCGCCGTTATTATGATAGATATCGATAATTTCAAAAAATATAATGACAATTTCGGTCATCCGGCAGGCGATGAGTGTATCAAGGCCGTAACCGGAACCATCCGGAAATGTGTTCGAAGACGTACCGATTATGCCGCCAGGGTCGGCGGTGAGGAGTTCCTGGTACTTCTTACGGACATTGAACCCTCGCAGGCAATTAAATGGGCGCTGAGCCTTCAGAAGGCCGTAGCCGACATGAAGATCCCCCATGCCCCTTCCAATTTCTCGCCGATCGTTACGATCAGCCTTGGCCTGTCCACCGAAACCGTCCCCTAAGATACGTTCTTCGATCTTATGAAGGAAGAGGCCGACAGATCACTCTACGATTCAAAACAAAACGGCCGCAACCGCCTGTATTACCACGGCAAGTGCTACCGTTCAAGCCGCTCCGCCAAAGCAGAAGAGCTGCTAGAAGAGGCGAACTGAATAAATCAGATTCTAAACCTATATCCTACGCCCCAGATTGTCTCAATATATTGAGGTTTCGATGTGTCGGCTTCTATTTTCTCGCGAATCTTTTTTATATGAACCGTTACTGTGGCGATGTCGCCGATGGATTCCATATCCCAGATCTCGCGGAACAGCTCTTCTTTGGTGAATACTCTGTTGGGGTTCGAGGCCAGGAATGTCAGAAGATCGAATTCCTTGGTGGTAAACTGCTTCTCTTCGCCGTTTATATATACACGTCTTGCGGTCTTATCGATCTTGATGCCCCTGATCTCAACTATCTCATTTTCGGCACGGCTGCTGCCGAGAAGTCTCTCATAACGTGCCAGATGGGCGTTTACGCGGGCTACAAGCTCACTGGGGCTGAAAGGCTTGGTCATATAATCATCAGCACCCAGGCCCAAGCCGCGTATCTTGTCAATATCATCCTTCCTTGCGGAAACCATGAGGATCGGAATATCCTTGATCTCACGGATCTTTTTGCATATCTCGAATCCGTCGGTTCCCGGAAGCATCAGATCGAGTACGATCAGGTTGTAATCCGTGTTAATTGCTGCCTCAAGGCCCTTTGTACCGTCTCCCTCAATGTCGACATCAAAACCCGACAGCTCCAGATAATCCTTTTCGAGCTCAGCGATCTCCAGTTCATCCTCTACTATCAGAATCCTCTTTTTCATATCTCAAATTACCTCCGGTCAATAATAATCCGTTTATTTTTCGGCTACAGCCGTATATTCCGCATCTTCTACGTCTTCGTAACACTTGCCCTTCATACATCTCGGGATCGTAAATATGAATGTCGTACCCTCTCCGAGTGTACTCCTGGCAGTGATCGTTCCGCCGTGATCCTCAATAATCTTCCTGGAAATCGCAAGTCCGAGTCCGGTTCCGCCTTTCTTGGTCCCGCGTGATGAATCCGCCCTGTAGAATCTTTCAAAAATATGAGGCAGGTCCTGAGCCGAGATACCGGCTGCATTATCCTCTATCTCAAGCCTGATGAAATCGCCGTCTTCATAACTGCGTATTTCGATATGGCCTTCGGGCTTATCCATGTATTTAACCGAATTCCCGATAATATTGTTGATAACACGCCTCAGCTGCTCGGGATCGGCTACCGCAGTGCGGCAATCCTCCAGATTACTCGTGTAGGAAAGCGTGATATTCTTTACTTCGGTGTCCAGGCTCAATTCATCCACACAATCCGAGAAGAAGCTGTTGACATTGACATTCTTAAAATTGTACGGGATGATATTGCTGTCAAGCTTCGTATATACCGAAAGCTCGTCTACGAGAGACTGCATATCAGCCGCTTTTGTATAAATGGTCTTCAAATACTTGTTTCTTTTCTCTTCCGTATCCGCAACGCCGTCCAGGATACCTTCGGTATACCCCTTTATCGCCGTAAGCGGTGTCTTCAGGTCATGCGAGATATTCGAGATCAGGTCGATGGTGTCCTGCTCATACTTGATCCTGGCATCTATCTGCTCCTTCAGACGCATTCTCATGTTCTCAAAGTCCAGACACAGCTGGCCCAGCTCGTCATCATGATGCCCCGAAACGGTGAAATCAAGATTGCCTTCCCTGATATTCTCTGTTGCCATCCTGAGTACGCTCAACGGCTTGATAATGCTCCTGTAAAGCCAGATAACCAGTACCATCGCGGTAAGCACGATAACGCCCATCAGACTGAACAAAGTCTGGAAGATCGGCACTCTTATCTGAGGAGTAGAGGCAGTTTCCTTAGACTCATTCTTAAAGTAATAGATGCTCCCGTTATCACTTTCCTGCTCTATGCGCGCGGCATCGACCGCTCCCCTGTTCATGCTCATGGCCGCTGCGATCGTCGCTGCGATCAGGAGTACGGGAACAATCAGCAGGATCAGGAATGCAACCACCAGACGCTTTTTTAATCCCATTATCGACCTTTCCGGATATGACAGGCTCTGTTCATCCTGTATCGCAAATAACCTTTTTCTGATCTTCTTTCTGGCTTGTGTTTTTTGCGATACCATTAAGTTTGTTTCGTAACCCGCCATCCCTGCATGAACAAAGCT
>JAGCZE010000249.1 GCA_017960415.1 Lachnospiraceae bacterium | reverse complement strand
TTTCTCGCAGATGTTCTTCCCGAGGCAGATATCATCAACGGCGACGGCACCGACAGGAACCTCCTCAGGGAGGAAGGTCTCGGCAATGCATCGGGCTTTGCGGCTCTTACGAGCATTGACGAGGAGAATATCCTGCTGAGCCTTTTCGCGATCGATCATGTTAAGTCAAAGACCGTTACAAAGGTCAACCGTATCAATTACGACGAAGTTATCGACCGTCTGAACCTCGATACGATCATCAACCCGAACAAGGTCTCCAACGACCTGCTGATCCAGTTCATCAGATCGATGGATTACACAAAGGACTCCGATATCGAGAATTACCGCAAGATCGGAGACGATGAGGCAGAAGCGATGGAATTCATCGTAAAGGACGGTGCGCATGTCGTGGGCCTCCCGCTGATGCAGCTCAAGAAGAAGAAGGATGTGCTGATCTGCTGCATTACGCGCGATAAGAAGATCATCATCCCCGGCGGCCAGGATCTGATCAGGGTCGGAGACAGGGTGGTAATAGTACACACCACCTCGGACATCAATAATATCGACGACATTCTCGAGTAAGCATTGTCGCGTATATTGATCAACGGGGAGAATAATTTATGAATTACGGAGTAATAATTTACATACTGGGGCTTCTGATGAAGGCCGAGGCTGCCTTCCTGATGTGTCCGTTCGTGGTAGGTCTGATCTACCGCGAAGAAACGGCATGGAGTTACCTGATCACCGCGGCGATCTGCCTGGTGCTCGGTATCGTGATGTCGTTTAAGAAGCCGAAAAAGGGCGGCCTGTACCTGAAGGAAGGCTATTTTGTTGTAGCCCTCGGATGGCTAGTCATGTCGATGCTCGGCGCGGTACCTTTTATCATCACGGGTGAGATACCGAAGTTTATCGACGCTTTGTTTGAAACGGTTTCCGGCTACACTACGACAGGAGCGACGATCCTTGCAGACGTTGAAGTACTGTCGCATGCCACTTTATTCTGGCGAAGCTTCCTGCATCTTTTGGGAGGTATGGGAGTATTCGTATTCCTTTCGGGACTGCTCCCGATGCTCGGAGGCAATTCGGTCAACCTCATGAAGGCCGAATCCACCGGACCTTCGGTAGACAATCTTGTTCCGCGAATCAATGATACCGTAAGGATCCTGTACTCGGTTTATCTGATGATGGGCCTTACCGAGGTATTGATCCTGCTCATCTGCGGAATGGATATGTTCTCCAGCCTTACGCTGACCTTCGGAACGATAGGAACCGGCGGCTTCGGAGTTCTGAATTCCAGCATCGGCTCGTATTCGCCCGCTGTACAGTGGACGATCGGAATATTCATGCTGCTGAGCGGTATGAACTATTCGCTGTATTTCCTGCTGTTGAGGCGCAAGTTTAAGCAGGCCTTCGGTATGGAGGAGATCAGGCTCTATCTGTCGATCACCTTTGTAGCGTGCGTGCTGATCGTGCTGAATCTGGGAAGATTCTACGCGACCTTCGGAGAGACCGTAAGACAGACATTTTTCCAGGTTTCATCGCTGCTTACGTCTACCGGTTACGCGACTACGGACTTCGATCTGTGGCCCGAGTTCTCGAAGACGATACTTATCGTTGTAATGATCATCGGTGCCTGCGCTGGTTCTACCGGCGGCGGTATCAAGATGAGCCGTCTGCTGATCCTCTTTAAGGCTGCGCGCAAGCAGAACCAGATTTTCATCCATCCGCGTGCGATCAAGAAGATCAAGATGGACAACAATGTTGTGGATCACGATGCTGTACGCGCGACAAACGCATATATCTCGCTGTTCTTCGCGGTGCTCTTTATCTCGGTACTGCTGGTATCGCTTGATGAGCACGATTTCATGACGAATTTCACGGCGGTTGTAGCCACATTGAACAATATGGGTCCCGGCTTTAATATGGTCGGCCCGACCTGCAACTATTCATTCTTCTCGGTGGGCTCGAAGATCGTGCTGATCTTTGATATGCTCGCAGGACGTCTCGAACTGTTCCCGATGCTCCTGCTGATCATGCCCCGAAGCTGGAGAAGATATCTGTAAGGAGAATCACTATGATCCTATATGCCGAAAAGGGAAGCGATGTTGCTGCGCTTCTTAAAGATGCGGGATTTCCCTTCCTCTGCGGCGGTACGGGATCATGCGGTAAATGCAAGATCAGGGTCCTGTCGGGAGAGGTTGGCGAAACCGATGCCGACAGGGCATTTTTTAGTAAAGAGGAGCTCGCGGCGGGTTACAGGCTCGCCTGCATGATCGGGACGGCTGAAGACGATATCGAGTTAGAATATTCGAATGCCGAGGAAGATATATATATTCCTGACAGTAAAGGTTCTCAGGGAACGGTGGAAGCCAATACTGAAGCTGCGGATGGCAATACACAGAATGCTGATGACGGGACACAGAACAGAACTGTGCCTGAGAAGATCACTTTCTTCAGTATCGCTATAGACATCGGAACCACCACTATAGCGGCAGCAGCAGTTGAGAGAACTACGGGCAAGGTTATAGCCGTAAAGACAGGCATTAATCACCAGCGAAGCTTCGGTGCGGATGTGATATCGAGGATAGTTGCTTCAAATCTCGGCAGCGGACCTAAAATGCGGGATACAGTGATCCGTGATATCAACGGGTTAATAGATTCGATCATGCAGGAGAATTCGCTGATCCCCGCAGGACTCGACAGGATCGTTATAGCAGGCAATACAACGATGCAGCATATATTCGCGGGTTATTCCTGTGAGGGGCTCGGAGTGGCACCTTTTGCGCCAGTATCGACAGCGCTCACAGACACGCCTTCCGGACTGCTATTGCCCGGAATATCAGCATTTGTCGGCGCGGATATAGTGGCAGGAATCTACGCGTGCGGCTTTACCGATGAGCTGAGCCTGCTGATAGACCTCGGCACAAACGGTGAGCTGGCACTCGGTACGAAGGACAGGATACTGGTTGCCTCGACCGCTGCAGGACCTGCGTTCGAAGGCGGAAATATCAGCTGTGGAACGGCAGGCATACCGGGAGCTATATGCGATGTGAGCCTCTGCGATGAGGACGGGAAAGATCCGATCGTACTTAAACTCATAGGTGATGCTGAAAAGCCTGTCGGTATCTGCGGAACAGGAGTCATAGCTCTCGTAGCCGAGCTTATAAAGCAGGGACTTGTCGATGGAACGGGACTGCTCGATGAGAGGCTGCACGGAAGACTGAAGCTTTCGGCGGACGGAAAGGTCACATTTACACAGAAGGACATAAGAGAACTGCAGCTTGCGGTAGCGGCAGTAAGAGGCGGAATAGAGACGCTGCTTGAAGAATACGGGGCGGCAGCTGAAGATATAAAGCATGTATTCATCGCGGGAGGCTTCGGAACAGAGCTTGATCCCGAAAAAGCCGCAGTGATCGGGCTTTTGCCCGCAGTGCTGAAAGACAGATGCGAGAGTGTAGGCAACTCATCTCTGAACGGAGCAATAAAATATGCCTCCGACCCTGACGGAGCGGAGGCACTCGACTCAATAGTTAAAGTCAGCCGCGAGATAGTACTCGCGGACAGTGACGCGTTCAAGGCTCATTTCATGGAGCACATGAACTTTGATCAGTGATGATCGCCCTGACCGTAATAAGCATTTGCGCCGTGCTTGCGCAGATAGTGCTTATCGAGAAGGGAGTTCGGAACGGGCTTGATCCCGCAGTTTGAGAGCGAAAGATTATGCCATGCCATGAATGCTACTTCCTCGAGAACGATAGCATTCTCAACGGCCTTCTCAGGGTTCTTGCCCCAGGTGAAGGGTCCGTGTGACTTGAGCAGAACGGCAGGTACGTCCATGGGCTTGATGCCGCGGGACTTGAAAGTTTCAATGATCACCTTGCCGGTATTCGCTTCATAAGCTTCAGCGATCTCTTCATCGGAGAGACATCTTGCGCAGGGCACGGGACCGTAGAAATAATCGGCGTGAGTTGTGCCGAGTGCCGGGATATCCATTCCCTGCTGGGCCATGATCGTTGCCCATCTCGAATGAGTGTGAACGATGCCGCCGAGCTCGGGATACTCGCGGTATAGAGCGAGATGAGGAGGAGTATCGGAGGAAG
>JAGCZE010000248.1 GCA_017960415.1 Lachnospiraceae bacterium | reverse complement strand
GTATTGCTGACCTGATGCCGCAAGCTCCTGCGAGGGGCTGATGGTCGCATCCTCACCCTCGATATAGAATTTCAGATAATTAAACAATGAAGGGATCTCTTTTGTTTCAAGTTCTGCCTGGGCAATAGCGGTCTGACATTCGGGACACCACAGTGCCGGAGCTTTGGAAAAATATACTTTTTTCTTTCTGTATAGGTCGATAAATGATTTCTGGGAAGTCTTCTGGGCCTTCGGACTGATCGTCGAGTATTCATGCCCCCAGTCACAGCTGAAACCAGCGGAAATAAAGAGCTTCTTAAACTGCTTCTCAAGCTCTTTCGTCTCGCCGAGGCACAGCTCCGTAAAATGCTCTCTGGTGGTTTCATGGGCTTTTATGCCGTGAGTATTCTCTACAAGACGTTCCGTCGGAAGACCGTTATCGTCAAATCCGAAGGGATAGAATACGTTGAAACCCTTCATTCTTTTGTATCTGGCCATTACTTCAGCCTGGGAATATGAGAAAATATGCCCTATATGGATCTTTCCGTTAACCGTGGGAGGCGGTGTGTCTATTGAATAAATGGGTGCTTTTGAGTCGCCGGAAAACCTGTAAATACCCTTCTCCTGCCAGAATTCCTGCCAATTTGCTTCGGCCTCGGCCGCATTGTACTTTTTTGATAACATAATGTTTTCTCCTTCCTGCTATCGACGATTACCTTTTGGGACGGGCGGACAACACATAAATATAAAAAGACCGCCTATCCTGCAAAGATAAGCGGTCAGCATATACAAATATTTTTATATACTCTGAAATCAACTCTTCTCTGCAATCGGTATATGGCACACGTTAACAACACCATCCACGTTGACGAGCATGGTGACCACGACGTATGTATACACGACTGCGTTAAAATGCATCATGAAGAGCTCCTTTCATAAGTTATTACGGCAAGATTAACACTATTGACATGTCTTGTCAACAATTTTCTGAAAATTTCCGTAACCGGTCCGTAACAACCGGCAGATCAAACTGTTAATCTTTAGTCCGGGAATATTGGATTTTCTCTTCCTGATTATTCAGGATCACTGTCCGAGAAAAATGTTTTTTCTCTTTTTTCCGGATCACTGTCCGAAAATGATGTCCCTCAATGTCGGGTGGATCGTATCATAGGCCATACCGCAGTTTCTCACATGCTGGGTATAAACGAAGCTTATTTTGGAAGCCGTATCCATCTGGATGGCACTTCCGGCCGCACCGTCCCAACCGAAGACTCCGGCAGGAGCTGTCGATCCGACAAGCTCGGGATGCATCAGTATCTGCATGCCGATCCCGTAGCCGTACCCTTTCCTGCCCATATTGGAAACGATCTCTCCCAGCGACGTTTCACACAGCAGATTCTTCTTGAACCTTTCGACAGTCTCAGGTTTAAGGATCCGTATCCCATTAGCCGATTCTCCGCAGCAGGCAAGGGTATCCGCCAGCTTCGCATAATCCTCGGTAGAACTGATAAGGCCTGCTCCACCGCTTTCATAGCATTCAGAAAGCTGATAATTGCACGACTGCTCCATGGGTACGATACCGCGCTCATTTTCGATATACTGCTGTGCCAGACGTTCCGTCCCGTCGTTCATCGGTTTTGCAAAGAAGGTATCCCGCATACCGAGCGGCTTCCAGAGATTCGTCTTAAGGTATTCCCCGAAACTCATCCCCGATACTTCCTCAATCACAGCTGCGACTACATCGTGGCTTAAGCTGTAATGAAAATGCGTGCCGGGCACGAATTCCAGCGGTGACTCAACGAATGCGTCAACCAGCTCCCTTGTAGTCGCCTTTTGGCCTTTTTCTTTCAGTACACGCACGATTCCGGGCCGGTTGAGGTCATAATCGAGTCCCGACTGCATTGAGACCAGATGCCACATTTTAAGAGGCACCGCAAGCTCTCTCAGGCCTTCTTCATCCTTAACCTTCGGCTTACGATATGCCGGAAGGAATTTGCCGACCTCGTCATCCAGCGAGATCTTCCCCTGTTCAACCAGCTGCATCAGGGCGGTCATGGTCTGCACCTTGGTCATTGAGAACATCAGGTAGCGCTGATCCGCCCTAACCTTCTCTTTTCCCTCATTATCCACAGTCCCGTTCATATGCCGGTAAATCTGCCTGTGGTCCCGGTAAACGATGCAATCCACCGAAGGAATGCCCTTCTCTGTCAGTGAATCAAGATACGATGTAAGTTTTTCTTCATTTAGCATGCTCCTAGCCTCCTTTTGACCCTGGGGGACGGGGTTATAGGGTCATTCTTCACGTTTCTTCAGTCTCTGCTCACGGTTCTGCTTTTCTGAGTCGAATACTGCCACCGCAAGATCTGTCAGTTCTTGGCCCCATAATCCCCCGGTTTTCTGTACCTCTGCCCACGGACAGAGCGAAGCATAGTCTTTATCAAGTGCGATATCGTACGCACCGTTACGGTCACTGACGCTTTTATACAGGTGCCTGCCGTTACAGATCAGTTTATGGGCGTCTCTGCGATCCATGCCCTTCGTTTTCAGTTCGTTAAAGATTTCTTCGTTAATCTCATAGAGATCGTAATACCCCGCTAGAAACGCTTCAGCGGTATAAAGATCTCTTTCTGTGTCATGGCAAGCCTTCCAGCCTTCGCCTGTCTTGAAATGAAGCGCGCCTTCAGTGTATTCTGCAGGTAGTCTTACGTTTTTTCCTTCTTTCTTCTTTTTTGTTGGCATAAATTAAAATCCTCTGGGTGTCTTTTGGGAATTATTGTATAACTATTCTACAAATATGCTCCCTAACCGTCAAGAACGATTAGGGAACATATTAGCCTTTTCATGACATGATCGCATGTATAGACTACATCATAGCAACTCTGAGCTTTATTAAACATCCGAAGGGAAGTGCCATACTCAGCGTCGGGCTGTGGCTCTTTCTCTTTGGTCGCCCTTGACGGGAAAATAAAAATATCCTGGATTCCGGCGCCTTCGAGTATCCTTCTGAATATCCACTCGCCCTTCACATGACGTTTCATTCCGGGCTCCGGCTCGTCGTAATAGTCACAATCCCAGTCCCCTATAAGTCCGGCAAACCAGTCATATTCGTCGGGGATCTTGTCCGTCTTTTCACTCAGCAACGCATTTGAAAAACTGTTATTCAGTTTGGCTCTTATTCTATCTATCAGGTCTTTATATCTGTCATTATGCTTGTGGCCGCCAAAGCTCCTCTCCCAGGTCTTTCCTGTTCTTTTGCCGTTCCGATCATATAAATCCCAGATTTCCATTTATCCGCTCCTTTATGAACCAACCTGCAGGCTCAACCAACTTCAACTCCTCCGTCAAATCGTTGCTATAACCTCAACCTCGCATATTGCGCC
>JAGCZE010000247.1 GCA_017960415.1 Lachnospiraceae bacterium | reverse complement strand
GTAAATACCGGCGGCGTAAAAACGACTCTGATCAAGGCACTGATAGAGTTTATCGATCCCAAATATACGCTGAGAGTCGTAGAAAGCAATTTTGAGCTGAATATCAACAATCTGTACCCTGACAGGAATGTTCATGTTCTGCAGGAAAGAGGTGATTTTACGATCCATGATGCGATCGCGGCGTGTAAAAAAACTGATACCGATGTTCTGATACTCGGAGAGGTAAATGAACCGAAAGTGGCCGGAGCATTTATTCAGGTGGCACAGTCGGGTTCAAGAATGGCTATAACAACGCTGCATCACGAAACGACTCGAAAGCTGATCGAGTATATGCGCAATGCGCTTGTCTGTGAATGGGGGATCAGCGATATTGCCATCGCTCAAAGGCAGGTCGTTGATTCGATCAATTTTGATATCCACATGATACATGATGTGAACGGACATCATTATGTTGAGCGTATCACACAGATCATACCCGATGAAGACAAGGACTACAGATTGAAGAACATAATCATTTTTGATAAGAAAAACAAGAGATACAGGATATGTGGCCGAGTAGAGGGACAACCGGCAAAACATCTGGGAAAGGAATGGTATGAACTTATCGGGAATAGCTAAGATGATCATTTTGTCAGCATTGGTCATGACAGCGGCTTTTATATCAAAAGACGGCATTTTCGGCGGTTTGTGCTGTGCATTTCTCATTTACGTCGGATATACCGAGTACAGATCGTCAAAGGATGCGGCAGACAGATTAAGATACCTTGATGAGCTCGACCGGTTCTGCGGCAATCTCAAACATCATTTCTTCAGGACCGGTTCGGTCAGGGATGCGCTATTCTACGGAGCTGACAGGATAAAACAGCCCCTATAAAAGGAACTCGCACGGATATTTGAAATCCTTGAATCGGCTGATATGAGGACCCTTGGAAGTGTTTACAGGAATTCAGGAAACGACAGGTATTTAAGGCTTCTGATGTCTTTGTTCATGTTGGTTGAAGAAAACGGTGACGGAACCGCACAGGAAGGATCCGTTTTTA
This sequence comes from Lachnospiraceae bacterium, assembly GCA_017960415.1. The sequence goes on along the minus strand of JAGCZE010000247.1, from coordinate 3,742 downwards.
TGAACGCAGTCATGCAATTAAGGATGGAAGCCAGGGATGAAAGAAGATTTGCGGTATCGCGCAGGCATAAATTCATGGGACTGACGCTGACTGCCGCATTGCCGGTGGCTACAGCCATGTTTATCGCGGCCTGGGGCGTGAATACCAATCCTTCACTGCTGGAATTCTATTACGGAAGGGCAGGAACGGTTTTCAGGATTGCAATACTGATGCTGAGCCTGTTCTGTTATCGCATCGTCGCGGACTTAAGAGATCCGGAAGGATTCTCGGGGACGAGATTTCGGGAAAGTTTGCCTGATTTCGGTATACATGTGACGGACCGGCTTCGTAAACCGCTGAAAAAAGCTGTTATATTCAGTGTGTCCGGAATGATAATGATGGCTTCACTGATGATGTCTCACAACAGGATGAAGGAACTGCTGAAAAATGATGTGAGCAATATCAACATGATCTGCGATGTAGCTGACGGAAGGCAGATAGCGGCGATGGAATACTTTATTCCCGTATATACCCAAATGTATGCCGAGGGTTCGGTTCCGCTTCCGTCAAAGGATGAACTGACGGAAATGTTGCTGGGCGAGAACGGGATCAGAAGTGCGGAAGTAGCCTGGATCACGGCGGAGGAAATCTTAAGGAGAATAGGAGTCATCCAGGCAGAGACAGCAGATGCTCTTGATATGATCATTGCGATCGTTGCCGGAATTGTGGGTGTCTTTTATCCGAAATTTGAAGAAACGGTCGGCAAACTGATGCTTGAAAGCAGGATCAAGGACGAGATTATGCAGTTTCAGACAATAATCGGCATGCAGAAAGATGTTCCGGGGATCAGTCCGCTCATTATAATGGAGAGCCTTGAAAACTTCTCGTCATATTTTTCGGAACCCTTGAAAAAATGTCTCAATGAATACGGGATCAATGAACAGGAAGCGCTGACAGAGCTTAAGCTGAGCAGTAATGATCCTGATTTTGAGAGGATTGCCGACTGTTTTATTATGGCGGACGAGCTTGGAGTGAAGGACGCCTTTGATGAGATCACATCGGAAATAAGGGCTTTCAGGGAAGACAGGAGGACCGAAAAAGTCATACGTATGGATAATGATGTGCTGCTCGGGTCACTGACGGCGGTCCTGCCCGGAGGACTTATTCTGTTCGGATATCTGCTGATACCGTTTATGATCAGTGCATTGAATATGTTCAATTCTTATCAGAATTCCCTGACCGATTACATTTCCATTACATGAATACCATAAGGAGGCAAATGTGCATGAGAAACAGGTTTGAAGTTGCGCCTCAGGCCCTGATACTGTCGGCCGGGGTCATCATGTCGATCGTTTTGATCAGTATAATGGTTTCACAATTTGAAAGGGCTCGAAATATGTCCTCAGTTGTAACGCAGAAAATGATGAATACTACCGCAGATATAGCGAACAGCGATATCCTGCAGTATGACGGGGTTGTGATCACCGGCGCGGATGTGAGGAATTTTTACAGAAGATATTATACGGCTTCGGGATCCGAGGCGGGAACGATGACGGTCAATAACGGCCAGATCAGTTCCTCTTATACCTCGTCGGGGTCATACGGAAGAATGACGGATCCGTCCGACAGGGCGTATATCAGGCCGGATGATCTCTATAAATGCAGTGTAACAGTCAATGCGAACGGTATTATTACCGGAACCGGTTTTGTTAAAAAATGATCTTAAGGAGGAATTGAAAAATGTTGAAGAGAAACAGAATCGAAATATCGGTAAAGGGCCTTATTCTGGCCGTTGTAGTTATCATAGCGCTTGTGCTGAGTGCGATCTCTCTGTATATGGTAACGAGATCGAGGAGTACGATCAATGACGGAAATACGCAATACAGCCAACTGATGAGCAGATATTCGGAGATAAACGCAACATTGTATGACGGGCTGTATGTTTCCGGAGAAAAAGTCATGGATGTAATCAAGGACTGTGCCGGAGACCTGAATGACGGCGTAGTCGTTATCACACTCATGGATGCGGAGGGCAATGATACCGACAAAAAAGGACAGACCTACAAAACCAATGACGGATACAACGTGACCGAAAAGAGCAACAAGGAATTTATTAATCCTTCGGGTACTTTTGTGGGATCGGTGGCAAAGAATTCAAACGGAATGGTTACACAAATAACATTTACTCAGAAGAAATAATTACAATTTGTAACCGAAAGGAGCGCAGGTGTGTACAAGAGGAACAGATTTGAAGCGGGAAGGTTCGTGGCTGCACTGCTGGCTGTTGTCCTGATATCACTGATCCCTTTAAGAATACTGATCGCCCGTAACGAAGATGAAGCGGGCAAAAAGATCGCCTTATATCTGGATGGTTTCATTTCCACAGCCAAGGAGAAGAAATATATAAATACCGAAGACTATGAGAAGCTTAAATCCGAAATGAGCGCGCTTGGGATCAGGTATGAGGTTGAGCTGAGCCTCGAACGGGAAGCTGCGGTCATTTCCCAAAACGCAGTATTTCCCGTGGCCGCACATGTTCACGGTCCTTCATGTTATGCCGGACATAATCACACGGCGAGCGGATGCAGGTTCCACGTACATTCACAAAGCTGTTACTGTACGGGCACTTATACGAGTTATCTGAGGTCGGAGAGCGGGACATTTACCTGTCCGACCTGTATGGGCAGAGGAACGACCGGATATATCGATACCTGTCCGACATGTAACGGCGAGGAGCCGGGATTGTCGGAAGTTCCCTGCTCTTATTGCGACCAGACCGGTACTTCCTATGAGGATGTCTGGGTGGTGTGTCCCGATTGTAACGGAGCAGGGTGTAACAGATGCGACGAGGGAAAGGACGGAGGATGGTATAAAAAGGATTATGTCACATGTCCGGTCTGCAACGGTTCGCTGACAATGCTCAAAAGGGTTCCGTGTTCAACCTGCGGCGGAAAGGGAACGGTCGGAGAAATAGTAACCTGCTCGAACTGTAACGGCAATAAGACCATCAGTTCAGATGTCAGTTTTTATAAATGCGATAAATGCGGGCAGGGAGATTCGTCATCCTATGGCATGCTGTGCGGGCGCAGAATATGCGGGATGGATTTCGAAAGCTATGAATGCGGCATAACAAACGAAGATCTTTTCCCAAGATGTGACAGGATCATAGTTGACATAAGGTATGACAATTCCTGTACGATCAGACAGTTTGATACAGAAGATATGGTGAATACTTCCGTGCGTTTTACCTATCTTGACGGAACAATGCGTGATTTCAGGACAAAGCTGGTAAGCGGGTCCGATACGTTTAACAGCCGGCAAGCGGGAGTTCTGAACCTGCGTCTTGCCTATACAGGTTATTATGAGCGTGCTGATAATTATGAAACCCGTTATTTTCCGATAACCGTAACTGTGGCAGCATCTGTCGCGCAATGTGCAAAATGCGGAAAGACTTATTACCTGAATGAAGACGGCAGTGATCCGGGGTGCCCGTATTGTGTGGATACTTCTTTTTCGATCACGGTAATTGTAAAAGGAGATGTCAGGATCGGCACCGACCCGGATATTGATGTATATGCGGTGTCCGGCAATGAGACAAGGCTGCTTGATGAGTCGGAATATGATCTGTTCTGTGATACGGATTCCGTGGGTTTGCAGCAGGCAGCAGTCTATTATCGCGGTATATGGGAGTATTTTACCATAAATGTGATACCGGATCCCAATACCCCGGGAGCTGTAGGTACAGGGATACCGACTGGGGCGG
>JAGCZE010000246.1 GCA_017960415.1 Lachnospiraceae bacterium | reverse complement strand
TCCCACCATTTGAAGCAGTTCATCTCCTGCGCGATCATCTCCGAATACTCGGCAACACGCTGCGAATGCTGATGTGTACGCACATCCTTGGCATCGACTGCGTTCGCTATGGCCATGACTGTTTCATTGGCCATATTCAGCTTGATCTGCTGCTTGTTGAGCTGCCTCTGCACCGTCATCCATGTGACCCATACGATGAAGGCTGAAAGAACCAGCAGCATATATGTGGTGAACCCGGGCTTCTCATAGAACTCGCCCTCTTTTACTATCTCAAAGGTACGCTCCTCAAGCACCTTCTCTCCCGCACTGTCAAAGATCGCAAGGCGGAAGGTGTATTTTCCTGCGCGAAGATTTGGATAACTGATATTGCCCAGGCTGCTCTGGGGTACTATCGTCCAATCCCCTTCCGGATCAGAGCCGTCAAGACGGTAACCGACATTGGGCTCCTGGATCGTATAATTCAATATTTCGGGACTCAGCTCGATACGTTTTACACCCTGTCCTACCGTGATCGCTCCCGCTCTCACGGGCGGCTGCAGATTGCCGTCGAAACGTACCGAAGCCAGCTGCATACGGTATGAACGTACATCACTGTTATATTTCTCTACATCGATCTTATATACACCGGTATCGCAGGGAAGGAACAGCTCGCCGCTGCCGTTGTAAAAGTTCCACGAATTCGCGGTAATTGAGGTTCCCAGACCTCTTTTCGCGTCCAGAAGCTCCCATGCCATATCACTGCCCGCTACGAGCTCGTCGCGCTCTACCACATAGATTCCGGCACTGGACATAATAAAGCGAGTGTCCTCATCCTTTACCCAGATGTCATAGTTGTTAAAGTAAGGAAACTTGTTAAGAACGGTGATCAGCCCGTTCACCCCATAATAGCACAGGCTGTTGCTCGTTACGACGAACACTCCCTCGGACTTCGGATCCTTTACAGTACGCAGGATTACGCCGCTGCTGAGGCCATCCTCGCGAGTTATCATATCAACGACCTGACCGTCTTTGATCACCGCGATACCGTCGCCGTCGGTACCTGCAAGGATTGTTCCGTCACTTCGCTCGGTCACTGTGAGGATCATTGAATTGATCAGACCGTCCTCGTTTTTGATCGTGCGCTCTATCTTATGGTCCTTTATAAAGCTGATTCCGGTGTCGCCCGCCGCAATGATCGTTCCGTCGGAAAGACCGGTGACTATCCTCGCCCTGCTTCCGAAGCTTCCGTTCTCAGCGTTGTATGCCCAGGAATCACCATTCGGAGCATACTCCATCAGGCCGCTTCCGTAGGTGCAGACCCAGAGATGGTTCTGTTTGTCCACATACATGCATCGGATACGCTTGCCCTCAAGCTCATCTGTCAGAGTGTTCTCTATCTCGATCCTGCAGGCCTTATCGACCACATCCAGTCCCTTGTCGGTACCGATGTAATAATTGTCCTGCCAGAAAACGATCGCGTTGACAACTCTTCTTTCCATGCCTACCGCGCCGTACACATCCTTGAACGGGGATTTTGCGAGACGCAGCAGTCCTAGTCTGGAGGAAGTGAACCAGAGATTGCCCTGGTAGTCATAGAGCATGTTGTCGATCGAGTTATTGAAATCGTTTGTATTCAGCTTATGGTAGCCGGTCGTGTCAATGTAGGATATGCCGCTGTCGGTGGATATGAACAGTGTTCCATCATCCAGATAGTTCAGATTGTTGATGCTTGCAACATCCTCGCATGTTGTGACGCTGAGCTGTTTGAATTCATCTCCCGAAACATCGTAGCATTAAATATGATTGGTCGAAGTGCCAACCATCAGCGTGCCTCCGGGTGCGAACGCGCAGCAGTTGAAGTTATCCTGCCCGTCGGGCAGCTGCAGTGAAGTAAGTATCTGTCCGCCTTTCAACAGGAACATCCTGCCGTCGGAAGCGATCGCCGCCACATAGCCCCGGCGGTCCGCGGTAATGCTGTCCGCGTAATTGACATCATCCAGCGTTTTCACGGCCTTCAGACCGTTATTCATCTCGAGTATCTGCATCGCGCCCGTGGTTCCGACATAATAATAGCCGTCCTCGGCACGGATAATGCATCTGACCGAATTGGAAGGAAGTCCGCTCGACTGATCGAGCACATTTACAACCTTCTCGCGGATCGCGATCGCCAGACCGTTATCGTTCGTACCGATCCAGAGACGTCCCTCCTGATCCACGTAAAGGCAGTTGACATTCTTAACGGATTCGTAGTTGTCTACCCAGCGGAACTCACGTCCGTTATAGCGGTAAAGTCCCGCGTATGTACCGATCCAGAGCACGCCGTCGTTCGTCTGCGCGATATCGTTGGCTTCACCGCAGGGAAGTCCGTTATTGCTGCTGTAGACGCTCTGGACATAATCGTTATAGTCGGTTGTTTCGGCTGAAGCTGCCGCACTCGCACTCACCGGCGAAGAAAAGCCAATAAGAACACAAAGAAGCGCAAGCGAAGCTACCTCCGCATCGTGCTTTAAGGTTTCTTCTGCACTGCGGCTGCGGTGGATTCGCCTGATAAGAATTACTATATAAACAGCGGCGATCGTGAGCACCTTATCGGGGAACTCGATGGCCAGCTGGCCAAGTATTGAGCAGATCAGGTCCGGCCATCTCTTTCCGAGGAGATAGGCAATGACGCCGTTGCCCCATTTATTGCCGGTAAGGCCCTCGTCGAGGATGATATTCACGGGCACGGATACGATCAGCGCGGTAAGCACTGCGAGGGAAGCAGCCTTCATGAAGCCGTAGAACTGGTCAAACCATCTGTGCTTCGCGGCAAAACCCACGATGATGCCGAGTGCGATACTGGTAATTGAATATGCGGCCGAAAAATTATTGACCACGGAATAAGCGAGATTGCCCGTAAGCCCGACCATCGCGCCGCATACAGGGCCCGCGATATAAGCACTCAGAGCGGTACCGAACGAATCGGCCCATATCGGAAGC
>JAGCZE010000245.1 GCA_017960415.1 Lachnospiraceae bacterium | reverse complement strand
CGTGATCGGGGAGGATATACACACTACCAAGGTCAGTGTTGAGATTGAAAATAAACCGATGTCTATTCCAACGATCAGTGCAAGAAAAAATTATATATTACGGATGACGGTTCCGTTCGAAGGAAAAGACGAATGAAATTCTGCTTCGGAGATATCGTTGTTGTTAACGGGAACGAGGTCGGCGTGGTCGTGAAATCGTGGGAAGGGATGAATTGCGAAAACATCTATGATGTTTACTGCCGGATGAGTGATACGATAGAGAATTTCAAGGAGTCCGAGATGGAGCGGTACATGGTCCGGCACAAATTTCTCGACCGACAGGAAATGGCGTGGAACAGGAGTGCAACGGGATGAATCTGATTAAAGCGGTAACGGAAGAGATGATGGTATATGTGCAGATGGAAATTGCATGTCAGTTTCCGGAAGATGTTATGATGCGAGGGGGAGATACGACAGATGGACGGACAGACGGTCAGGCTGATTGCGGATGTGACAAGTAAGGCCGAGGCAATAGCCAAGGTTCTTAAAAACGGCGGTGACGTTGAGTTGAGAAAAGGCCCGAACGGGATCACGGTTGCGGAAGTCAGGCGCAAGGTTGTCGCGAGGTGAGTATAGACAGCGTATATCTTATACACAGGCGGTATATTTCTTGATGAAGAGCCGTAGTCAAGCGGATAAGACAGCAGTTTTTGACACTGCGATACGGCGGTTCAAATCCGTCCGGCTCTGTAGATAATAAATATAAATAACTGTTTCTAAAACATTTCAAGTGGCGCGTCCGGGATGGAGGGCGCGTATCTGAAGCCAAAATGGACGGCTTCTCTTGGATAATTTTATTTAAGGGAAGACGGCTGTTAATGGCACTCGATCACACTGACAGACAGGCAATTGAATATTATGGGAAGAACATAGATGACATGTATTCGCGGGGAAAACTCGCGGATTTTGAACCCATGCCGTATCTGGGCTTCGCACAGGGGCTGATTGACAAGGACTATGAATGCCGCAAGCTGTTCTTCGAGCAGACGAAGAGGATCAAGGATTATATCAGGGTTCAGGCACAGCACTGTGATTTCAGCACACAGGAACAGTTATTTGATATGTTCGACACGATGCTCTGGTTTGAGGCGCAGTACCTTGTCGATTCATTTTTTCAGTATCTGGAAATTGATGAACTGAATCAAAGCAAGAAATGGTATCAACCGAGGCGGCACAGATTAAAGCGCGTGATTGAAGCCTATCAGAAAGTGTATGACGGGGAACTGGATTTTCTGTCCATATCACAGCCAAAACGGACATCGAAGACAACGGCCGGGTTAAGATTGTGTCTGATGATGGCGGGACGAAAGCCTGACGGATGTATTTTCGCAACGGGGAAAGGTGAAGGTCTTGTAAAGTCATTCTTTGGAGGGATGAATGAAATATTTGATAACGAACAGCAGTATAAGCGGTATCTTGACGTGTTTCCACGGGCAAAGAAGGTGGCGCAGAATGCGGATGATCTGACGATCCATCTTGAAAAGAAACGGCGGTTCGCCACGCTTACATGCCGTCCGATTGACGGTTCTATTGTCGGCAATACCGAGGCGAACGTGCTGTTGTATATAGACGATTGCGTAAAGAATCACGAAGAAGCGCGTAACCGTGACCGTTTGGAATTCCTATGCGAGAAGGTGACGGATGATGTGTTGGGCAGACGTATTGAGGGAACGCCCATCATCATTCAGGGGACGAAGTACAGTCTGTATGACACGATTACTCATCTTCAGGAGAAAGCAAAGGACATGGGTTGGCGGTGGGAAGAAGTTGCCATTCCCGCGCTCGATCCGATAACCGATGAAAGCAATTGGGAAATCGTGATTGACGGCAAGCATCTTTTCACCACGGAATATTACCGCAACGAGCGGAAACTTGTCACGCCGGAAACATGGGCGGCAGAATTCCAACAGGAACCATACGAGGCGAAGGGACGGCTGTTCCCTGCAGATCAGTTGAATTACTATGAAGAACTGCCCGTTGACCGTGAACCCGATGCAATCATGGCGGCATGTGATACGGCGAAGAACGGCGGGGATTACTGTTCAATGCCCATCGGTTACATTTACGGGCATGAGGTTTATATCGTGGATGTGGTTTATGACAATTCGGGGACGGCGCACACGATCCCGATGTGTGCGAACAAACTGTTGGAGCATAACGTGAAAACCGTCACGTTTGAGAGTAACAGCGCGGGATCATTCTTCGGCAAGGACGTTATGGAACTGGTCCGGACACAGGGCGGTCGGTGTTCCGCGAGGTATAAATTCAATACGGCGAACAAGATTACGAGGATGGAGAACGCGCAGTTGAACATCCTGAAATACTATTACTTCCGCGCACCGGGGAAATATGCAAAGCAGAGTCCGTATGATTTGTTTATGCGGTGCGTGACCACGATTACGAGAAGCGGCAAGGCCAAAAATGATGACGCGCCGGATTCACTTGCCCTGTTTGAGAACGAGATGCGGAGCGTTCCGCGCCCGTCTAACATAATGGCAAGTCCGATATGATGAGTGACGAGGCATATGTCAGCCTGATGGCGGCGGTAGTCCGGAAAGCGTTTGAGGATCTGAAGACCGTTACTGCGGCGATAAAACGTAATCCGGAGAAGTATCCGATATCGTGTGCGGGATACTACTGTATTCAGAATTTTGAAGAACTGAAAGATGTCCGTGAGAACATCATCCGTGAACTGAAATCCGATTACATGCGGTCTTTCATGGACTTGGACGTTGACTATCTGATAAAGGAGATAATGAGGGGTGAAGACGAGGGAATATCTGCAACAGATCGAGAGGTATGATCTGATTATCAGGAACAGGATTGTCGAGATAGAGCGTCTGGACGAACTGATCAGGACGGTTCCGGCACTGCCGTATGACAAGGACAAGATCATTTCTTCCGGGGATCAGGATCATTTGGGCGCTTCGGTCGCGAAACTGCTTGATGACAAGCGCGAACTGGAAGAGTTCATGGCAGAATGCATGGAGAAACGGAAACGGATCATAGAACAGATCGAGAGCCTGTCCACCACGAAGTATGTCCGTATCCTGTCCATGCGGTATCTTGACTACAAGGAACTGTACAAGGTGGCAAGCGAATTGGGGTACTCGTATTCGCAAGTCAAGAATTTCCACCGGGACGCGCTCGTGGAATTTGAAAATCTGTACGAACCGGAATACAGATACAAAAAAAGCGTGATGAAAATTGACCCGGATTGATGAAAGATTGTCCAAAATTAACCCTAAACACACCAAAACACACCAATCCGACCCTTTACACACCGCTTGACAGGATGTATGATATAATCAATAGAGGTGACGGAATGAGCCGGCGTTTATGTAGCGCATGGCTCTTTTTTTGTGCCTTTTTTCAGGTGTTTTTTATGGCTTTTGTATATTACAATCCGAATCCTGCCGGAAAGAAGGTCGGGGACTGTGTTATCAGGGCGCTGTCAAAAGCGCTTGACGAGTCTTGGGAGAAAACCTATATCGGGCTTGCGCTTCAGGGGTACAAGATGCGTGATCTGATGAATGCGAATCATGTTTGGGGCGCGTATCTGTTCGACAGGGGATTCCAACAGGCGGTCATCCCGAATACATGTCCTGACTGTTATACCGTCCGACAGTTTTGTGATGATTATCCGGAAGGGACGTATGTACTTGCCACGGGAAGTCACGTTGTCGCGGTGGTCGATGGGGATTATTTCGATGAATGGGATTCCGGGGATGAAACGCCGGTATATGTCTGGTCAGAAAAAGAAGGAGGTTTGTAGAACATGGCTTATTCGCCTTTCGGTTACAACAACGGTCAGGGTACGCCGATGATGTCCAATCAGTATTACGGGAATTACAACAACGGGCCGTATCAGAATAACGGCATGATGCCGAATAACGGATACATGAACAACGGATATCCGACACAGAATGCTCCGATGCCGCCGTATCAGGCTCCGCAGTCGTATCAGTCCCCACAGCAGATGCAGACGGGGATCGCATTCATTAACGGGCAGATCGAGGCACGGGCTTATCCCGTTCAGCCGGGATATCGGATGTATCTGTTTGATACGGACGGGAGAACATACTACGTCAAGGGCGTGGATTTCAACGGAATGCCGTTGCCGTTCAAGACGTATGATTTTACCGAGGTCGTGGAACCGCAACTTCCGGTGCAGTCATCCTACAGTGGTGATAATGCTCCCGTAAACATGTCCGATTATATCAGACGTGACGAAGTTGAGAACATGATTGCGGCAGAAGTCGAGAAACGGCTTGCATCCATAAACGGGACAAAGAGGAAAGGCGGTGAGACCGGTGCTTAATCAGTTTATATCAAGATTGGGCGGCTTTCAGAACATGATGGGGCAGTTCAATCAGTTTGCGAACAGTTTTCATGGAAACCCGGAACAACAGGTTCAGCAACTGCTGAATACGGGGCGCATGACCCAACAGCAGTTTAATGATCTGTATTCGGCGGCAAGACAGATTCAGAACATGATGGGCGGCGGTCGTTCATAGGAGGGACGGATCATGAGTTTAGTTCAGACATTCCCGGGCGGGAAAGGCGGTTCGATTCAGGTTAACACACTGCCTACCGCTTCAGCTTCGGTGGCGGGTAAAATATATCAGTATATAGGTTCAACAACGTCAAGTTATACGCACGGTTACTTTTATGAGTGCGTGTTGCAGAGCGGTGTGTATAAGTGGGTAAACAGCCCGACACAGGATACGCCGTCCGTAAGTGATAAATACGGTGTAAATGATACGGCAGAAACGACAATCGCAGACGGTGATTATTTCCCGTTTTTTGATGTTTCCGCTTCGGCAAAAAGGAAGACCCTGTTCAGCAATCTGGTCGATAAGATAAAGACGATGACGGGCGCACAGGCGGGAGTTGCGGGTGCTAAAGGTCTGGTGCCGGCTCCGGCGGCGGGGG
>JAGCZE010000024.1 GCA_017960415.1 Lachnospiraceae bacterium | reverse complement strand
GAAACGCACCGATTTCGGTGCGTTTCCCTGTTTGTGAGTGTGTGTATGTATACTTATCTTGTCGTCGTAATTTATGTCCGGTACGAAATACCGGTTTATACCGGAATATCATCACATTCTGTCTTCGCCTAAGAATGCAAGGACAACCAGGCTGGCTCCCGTATGGGTTCCGATCATGGGTCCTACGTTGCTTACGATGAAATCCGTGATACCGGAACGCTCGGTAACAAGCTTCTCAATATATGCAGCATCTTCTTCACAGTCTCCGTGGCAGATGCCGATCACGAAATTCTCATCCCTGCGTGAGCTGATTTTTGATTCCATGTTTTCGACCATATACTCAAGAGCTTTCTTTCTGCCGCGCAGCTTACGGTCAACTACGAGCTTGCCTTCGTTGTCGGTTTTCATGAAGGGTTTGACCGCGATCAGGGTACCGATCACTGCACTGCTCTTGGAAAGACGTCCGCCTCTCCACAGATCGAACAGATTGTCTACAGTAAATGTAGTATTGAAACCTAATGTATTATCACGAAGCCACTGTGCGGTTTCCTGCAATGACTTTCCTTCGTTTCTCATCTTTACGGCATGGCAGACCATAAGTCCCTCTCCGATCGACCCTCCGAGAGTATCAACTATTTCGATCTTCTTGCCGGGATACTTTTCAAGAATCTCACCGACACCGATCGTAACGCTTCCGACTGTACCCGAAAGTCCGGAAGAAAGACCTAAATAAAGGAACTCGTCGCTTTCATCGATATGGTCCGTAAACCAGACTTTTGCATCTTGGGGATTGATCTGCGATGTGGAGGGTTTGGCACCTTCCGAAAGCATTCTGTAAAAATCCTTTGCAGACAGATCTTTGTCCTTTCCCGCAATAACCTGACCGTCTAAAATGGTGCTCAGATACATACAGCCGATATCATTTTCTTCAAGATATGACTTCGGCAGATCAGAGCCGTTATCAGTAACAATTTTGAACATATTTGACCTCTTGTCTGAAAATCCTTTTGGATATTCAAACCTATTACTATTCAAGAGCATATCAAAGCTCTATGTCTTCTCTGCATCTTTAACGTGTAACATCATAGCACACTCAAAATACAAAAGCAATATATATTGTAAAAAAAACTACATAATGCGGTTAAAAATACCGTGTCGATATTTTTCTGTATTTATGGTGTATTTATGGGGCTGACAGATATCTGATATCATGCAGCTGGTGAAAAATTACATTTGTATTTGACGGAACGCTATGATAGAATTACAGAATGATCAGATAATCTCCAAAGATCGATATAGTCGCTATTTAAGAATGATCATATCATTTCGGATCGGAAAGTCGGTATCAGCTTATGGGAACAATGAGAATGGTATTACTCGGTATGGAGCTGTGGGGCATAATTCTGTGCTCCATTGCCGCGATATGCGTACATGTCGCACGTTCTTTTGACCCCAAAGGGGCAAACAGGATGATCGGACTGCTCGTGACGGAAATAATACAGAACCTGTTTGAGACGGTCATTCTTGCATTAGACGGAAATACATCGGTTTGGGGAATGCATTTGAACAGGATAGCGACACTGATGGCTTATTTGTTCGGTGTCGCACAGATAATAGAAAGTGCCGCGTTCATCCGTCATGTGATTACTGTATTCGGGGGAAAACGACCAAAGATCAGCTATATCCTGGTCAGTATCGTCTGTGGCGTTGACATTGTTCTGATAGTTTATTCAATGTTCAGAGACTTTTATTTCGTAATTGATGAAACGAACACATTCGGGCGCGGGCCTTATGCCTATGTCTATTATGCTCTGTTTCTTGTCTGTATGCTCCTGATGCTGGCAGATGTCATTATAGCCAGAAGGCATCTTAAAGGACATCCGTTGATCGGCTTACTTGCGATCATTATCGTCCCTTCAGTCGGGGCAACTCTTGAGGTGCTGGGAAAAGGTTATTTCTATGTGGACATTTCCACAATGATCTCTTACATCCTCGTGGTTGCGCTATTTGAAAGCGATTATGCCCATCTTCTGGTGGAAATGGCAAATATGATACAAAATGAGCAGATACGCCTGTTCAACCATCAGATACAGCCTCATTTTATATTTAATACATTGACAGCCATAAGATCCTTATGCGAGGAAGATTCAAAGGCCATGCATGGGATCGATTCCTTATCTGCGTATCTGCGCGGCTGTGTCGACATGCTGACCAAAACGGAGTGTGTATCCGTAAAGAAGGAAATGACGGTAGTCGACAGCTTTTTAAAGATCATAGAAATGCGCTTCAGGGACAAGATAAAAACGATCCGGAATATAGAAGATATTGACTTTACAGTGCCGCCGTTTTCTATACAGAGCCTTGTCGAAAATTCGTTTTATCATGGGATAAGGAACAGGGAAGATCATTTCGGAACTTTGTGGATCAGTATTTATTCCGAAAATGAGAACAATATTGTTGAGATAAAGGATGACGGAACGGGATTCGATGTGGACAGTGTCCTAAATGCTTCAGAACAGGACAGCCATATAGGACTTGTCAATATAATAAGAAGAGTAGAGGCAATGAGCGGCGGAAAAGTGGAGATCAGCAGCGTCATCAATGAAGGGACAATCGTAAGGATGATCTTTCCGATGAAAAGAGCACAGTAAAGAGCCCTGTATGAAGCCGCTCAGTGAAAGAGCAAAGTAAAGAGCTCCGTATGAAGCTGCCCGGCGAAAAAGAATTATGGGTAATAATAAGAAAAGAGGATAATACATGAACATTCTTGTGGTTGATGATGAGTATGCTGCAATCTGTGATTTCAGGCGTATACTGGAAAAAACGGTGCCGGATGCACGGATATTCGAGGCAGAGAGCGGTGCGGAGGCCTTGGAGATATGCGAAAAAAATGATGTGCATGTTGCCTTCCTCGACGTCGAAATGCCCGGCAGATCCGGGCTGTCTCTTGCCGGAGAGATAAAGAAGCTCCGCCCGATGGTCAATATAGTTATCCTGACAGCTTATGAACAATATGCCCTGGACGCTCACAAGCAGTTTGTCAGCGGATATCTGCTCAAACCGGCCGATGCGTCGGAAGTCAGAAACGTGATGAACAATCTCAGAAATCCTGTCAAAGAGAGTACGAAGGGTCTGTATGTCAGGTGCTTCGGGGCGTTTGAAGTGTTCTGCGACGGAGAACCCGTCAAATTCGGGCGCGGTCCGGCCAAGGAAGTGCTTGCTTATCTGATCGACAGGAACGGTGCTTCGGTAACGGGTGCCGAGATCTGCGCGATCCTGTGGGAGGACGAATTCGACGGAAGCGATAAGTACAAGAATTATCTGTATCATATTTACGATGATCTCGAGCAATCCCTTAAAAAGATCGGATGCGACGATATCCTTGCACACGGCAGGAATTCCTATGCCGTGTACCCCGACAGGATCAACTGCGATTATTATAAAGCTCTGAAATCCGACCCTCAGGCGCTGTCTGAATTCATGGGCGAATATATGTCGCAGTACAGCTGGGCGGAAGGCCGGGTAGGCAGCTTTCTCCCTGTCTGACGGATTGAAAAAAATAAAAGTATAAAAAAAGATTAAATTGAATATTTGTCCACTTTTTGTCCACAAGGATATGTTAGTATATTATCAATCTGAAAGGGCAATATTGGGACAAATTTAAGAAAAACGGATGCAATCTTAGTGAGTGAGATTGTATCCGTTTTATTCATTAAAAATCACCCGAAAGCATAATTTGCGTTTTTGGGTATTGTAAGAATAAGGAAATATGCTATAATTACAAAAGAAGCTTTTTTATGTAAAATCGAATAAGCAAAGTAATCTTCACAAATCTAAATTGGGGCTATAGGATATTGGTCTGGTTAATACGGAGGTATTCTCATGGGTTTACAGGATACTAAGGAGGTATTGAGAAAAGGAAAGCTTCTCAATAAGGTGATTTATGTCGCATTGGCTACGGTTGTTCTTACAGCCGCGATCCTGACGATCACGGCAAGCCTGCGGTTCAAGAGCAAGGTAAACGATCTTGCCAAGGAAATGCTGATGGTCGCAGGCGAGCATCTGAAAAGTGAGATGGAGAGCACATGGGACGGTGCGTGGAGCTATGACGACGAGGTCGGAGGGCTTATAAAGGGCGGTGTTTCGGTAACCAACGAATATCTGCGCCTGATGGACGAGCTTCATGAATCCACCGGTATCGATTATACGATCTTCTGGGGCCAGACACGAAAACTCACGACGATCGTAGACTCTGAGACCGGCGACAGAATAGTCGGGACCGATGCTTCGGATATTGTCATACAGCATTGTCTGCAGGGCGGAGAGCATTATTTTATCAAAAGTGTTATAATAAACAAGCTTCCTTATTCAGGTTATTATATCCCGCTTCAGAATGCCGACGGAAGTATAGAGGGTATGTTCTTTGCGGGACGTGTCAGAAGTGATATCGAT
>JAGCZE010000244.1 GCA_017960415.1 Lachnospiraceae bacterium | reverse complement strand
TCAGCTGTTTGATGCTTTTGATACGCTCAAGCTGGGTTGCAAGCTTCTGTACCTGGATCAGGCCTTTATTGAACATGCCGATATTTGTACGGTCGAAATTGTCCTGCAGGCAGGTTGTAAGCTCCCGGCCAATTATCGCATTGCGCAGCAGAGCCTTTTCAATCTCGGTTCCGGCGGCCAGAGCGTGATCGTCGGCCTGCACGGAATCATAGGATGTATCGGAAATGACGGTCCGGGTGGTATCTGAAGCAGTGTTCTTGCTATCAGGCTCAGAAGGAGCGGAAGGCGCTGACTCATCGCTGTTAAAATACTTGGCGAAGGGACTTTCATCCGAATCATGACCGGGTTCGATCACATATACGGTCTGGCCTTTGTCGGTTTTCAGCGCGTCGCTGTACAGCTCTTCCGAGTCAAAGCTGAGCAGAAATCCCAGCTCGCTTAAGGCACTGATCCTGATGTCCCTCAATTCCGGATTGTTCCGTGAGTCAAGAGCTGTCAGATGCTTTGTATATTCACTGATGTCGATGGTACCTTTTAAATTCAGCCCGTTCAGATACAGACGGCTTAAGTATCCCCTGCGGTTAAACCGGCATCTTTTCATCAGCCTGTTGATATCCGTGTGTACAGGAAGATTCAGAGCCTTTGCCAGATCTGTAACTGTATTGATGTAAGATTGATCCATAAATGTATTTCCTTGAGTTCCCCTTTCATTACTCTGTATCCGGTCGTGCCGGCAGGCAGGACCAATGTCCGTGTCTATTGAATGTTATCAAAGATTATACACCATTTTGCCGTATTGTAAATAATTTAGTTTTACATGGGACGATTGCTTTTTTTATCCGTATAAAGTATGATATCATTAAAATATTTTGAAAAGACTAAGAATTAAAAGAGGAAACAGTTTTGAATAAGGAGTTCGCAAATGGGGTCAGGGACGGTATCCCTATAGCCCTGGGTTATTTTGCAGTCAGCTTCAGTCTGGGTATCACAATGGTATCTGCCGGAATAACGGCGCTGCAGGGCACGGTCATGAGCCTTTCCAATCTGACGAGTGCCGGTGAATTCGCCGGAGTCCGCATCATAGCTGCGGCGGGAACGATCGTTGAAATGATCCTGACTCAGCTGATCATCAATCTGAGATATTCTCTGATGAGCCTGAGCCTTTCCCAAAAACTTCATTACAACGTGAAGATTTCGCATAAGCAGATCATCGCCATCGGTCATTCCGATGAGATATTTGCCGTGGCAATGAATCATCAGAAAAACCTGACACTCAGATATATGGTGGGATTACAGAGCCTGCCGATAGTAGGATGGACCGGCGGTACGCTTCTTGGTATTGTTGCATGTAATCTGCGGCCGAAGAGCGTCAGTGTGGCAATGAATGTGATGCTGTACGGCATGTTTATTGCTATTGTGGTGCCTGTTGCGAAGAAATCAAGACCGGTACTGATAGTTTCCAGCGTCGCGGTATTCTTCAGCTGTCTGTTCAGGTATGTGCCTGTTCTGAAGGAGGTTTCGGACGGTATTTCAATTATCATCTGCACGGTTGCGGCCGCAGTGTTCGGAGCCGTTCTGTTTCCGGTTAAGACAGATGAGGAAGTCGAAGAGGAGATCCTGGCCGGTGATACCGCGGACAAAACAAAAATCGATAATAAAGCCGAAAAATTATTAACAAAAAAGAGTAAAAAAGAATGAATATATATATATACATATTGGTGATGGCGGCAGTTACTTATCTGATCCGCATGCTTCCGCTGACTTTGATACGCGGCAGGATCAGGAACCGCTTCGTAAAATCATTTTTGTATTATGTGCCTTATGCCTGCCTGATGGCAATGACATTTCCGGCCGTGTTCTACGGAGATTATTCTTTCATTGCGGCTATAGCGGGAGTTGGAGTGGCACTGTTCCTTGCAATAAAGGGAAAGGGTCTGATGACGGTGGCAGTGGCCGCAAGCGCGATGGTATTTGTGGTTTCGCTTGTTGAGCGGATGCTTGCCTGATTGCCGGAAACGGAATTCTTACGCCGGACTGATGAAGCTGACAGTTTTATTACTGTATACCGGATTTGAGTTTATGTTTTTTATCTGCAACGTATTATTTGGCATTGAATATTATTGCGAATATAACAAATGCGGACGGAGGATATTGAACATGCAAGAACAACATGAAGCGTACCTGTTCGGACAGGTACTCGGAACTCATTCGTTTCTGCTGAAGGATGGATTCCTGCAGCCGGATGAATATTCGGAAATAAAGGAACAGTATTTTCTTCCGGGCGGCGAGACCGGTACAGCCGCAACCGTACTCAGCGCACTCGGAGTATCGGTAAAAATGGACGGAACCTGGATCGGAACCGAGGTTGCTGCGATGCTCAAAAGTTTTTATGCGGAAAAGTCTGTTGATCTTTCTTCGCTGAATTTTGTTACAGACGATCCAGGCGTTATGGATTATGTGGTAATTGCAGGACTGGTACGTTCACCCATGGGACGTTTCCAGACGCTTTTTTCTTCGGGGAAGAGATGGTGGAGCGTACCGCGGGAAGAAGACATTGCCGGATGCAGGGCAGCTGCTGTTGATCCTTATTTTGGCGCGGAATCCCTTCTGGCAGCGGATCTTTGCATAAAGCATAATGTACCGTTTGTGACCATCGACAGCAGGCATGATTCTGTTCTGCATAAAAAGGCTGCGGTCAATGTTGTGTCAAAAGAGTGCACCGCCCAGCATTATGCGGGAATGCCGGCTGACGAGATCATGAAACTGATGCAGGAAGAAACTGACGGATTGACGATCATTACACAGGGCGGAGATGATATGCTTTATGCGAGAAAAAGCGGAGAGATACATCATATGAAGCCTTTCAGAGTCGAAGTAAAGAGCACGCTCGGTGCCGGCGATACCTACAAAGCCGGATGTGTATACGGACTGCTTCAGGGAATGAAGGACGAAGAGCTTGTAAGATTCGCAAGCGCATGCTCGGGAATTGCGATCTCACGTTTCCCGCTTCCGCTCAATCCGCCGAAGCTTGATGAGGTCAGAAAGCTGATCGCGTCGGTAAATTGAACGCTTTTTTCAAAGTATTATTTTTAAAAAATCAACGGAAACCGTGCTTTCGAAAGTATTCCTGTTGAAATGATTTATATAGTAACATAATTTTTAAGGGGGCAAATAACATGAAAATTTTACCTACATTCGAAGAGGTGGAAAGGATTGCAGCCATAAGTAAGTATGACGTATTACCTGTCAGCTGCGAGATCCTTTCCGATTTTACCACGCCTATCGAAACTGTAAGAAGGCTGAAAAACGTGTCAAAACACTGCTTTATGCTCGAATCGGCACAGGCTGACGAAAAATGGGGCCGATACACGTTTCTCGGCTTCGATCCCAAGATGGAGATCACCTGCATCGGCGGCAATATGAACGGAGTGCTTGATGCGGGAAAAATGAAGTATGTAACCGGAAATCCCGCTGGTTATCTGCGCGAAGTACTTTCAAAATACAAAAGTCCTCATTTTGATTATCTGCCGCCGTTTACGGGCGGGCTTGTGGGCTATTTTGCATTTGATTATCTGGCATACAGCGAGCCGAGTGTCAAAACGAATGCAGAAGATACCGAGAATTTCAAGGATGTCGATCTGATGCTCTTTGACAAGGTTATTGCCTTTGACAATATTCGACAGAAGATCATCCTGATCGTAAATATGCAGCTCGATGAACCCGAAACCAATTATAACAAAGCAGTCTGGGAACTCAGGCAACTTACGGATCTGCTGCGCAACGGCGATAAGAAGAATGAGCCCGCAGGGAAGCTTCTCGGTGAGATAACTCCGCTCTTCAGCAAGGAAGAATACTGTGCAATGGTTGAGAAGGCCAAGGATTATATCCATGAAGGAGATATCTTCCAGATAGTGCTTTCGAACCGTCTGAGTGCACCGTTTGAAGGCAGCCTTCTGAATACCTACCGTGTACTGCGTACGCTCAATCCTTCTCCGTATATGTTCTATTTTTCGGGAACCGATGTTGAGATCGCGGGTGCGTCACCGGAGACTCTTGTAAAGCTTGAAAATGGCATTCTGCACACATTCCCGCTTGCGGGAACCAGACCGAGAGGAAAGACCGAAGAAGAGGATCTGCAGCTGGAACAGGAGCTCCTCGCCGACGAGAAGGAGCTTGCGGAGCATAATATGCTCGTAGATCTGGGTCGCAACGATCTCGGAAAGATCAGCAAATTCGGTACGGTAAGCGTTGAAAAGCTTCATTCGATAGAACGTTACTCACATGTTATGCATATCGGGTCCACTGTCCGCGGTGAGATCCGTGATGATAAGGACGCATTGGATGCGATCGATGCTGTACTTCCGGCCGGGACATTGTCGGGAGCCCCCAAGATCAGAGCCTGCCAGCTGATCGGTGAACTGGAAAACAATAAACGCGGCATCTACGGCGGAGCCATAGGTTATATCGATTTTGCGGGCAACATGGATACCTGTATCGCGATCCGCATTGTTTACAAGAAGAACGGCAAGGTATTCGTTCGCAGCGGAGCAGGGATCGTGGCGGATTCGGTTCCCGAGAAGGAGCACCAGGAGTGCCTGAACAAGGCGAGAGCGGCGTTGAATGCCCTGGAGCTTGCAGGGGAGGTGGAATGACCGATGGTATTGCTGATAGATAATTATGACAGCTTTTCATACAATCTTTTTCAGATGATAGGCGAGATCGAACCGGATATAAAGGTGATCCGAAATGATGAGATGACCGTTGAGGAGATCAGAAACTTAAAACCCGATCGCATCATCCTTTCACCGGGTCCGGGCAGACCTGAGGATGCGGGCGTGATCATAGATGTAGTAAAGGAGCTCGGCCGCGAATTCCCGATACTCGGAGTATGCCTCGGCCATCAGGCGATCTGCGCGGCTTTCGGAGCGACCGTAACCTATGCGAAGGAACTGATGCACGGAAAACAATCGGACGCAAAGTTTGACAGAAGCTGTCTGCTCTTTGCCGATTGCCCCGAAACAGCGAAAGTCGGAAGATATCATTCACTTGCAGCCGATCCCGACACAATGCCCGAAGAACTGAAGGTCACTGCGTTAACCGAAGATGGCGAGATCATGGCAGTGCAGCACAAGGAATATCCGATCTACGGCGTCCAGTTCCATCCTGAATCCATTTTGACGCCGGACGGCAGGAAAATGCTTATAAATTTCATTTCCGGATGATCGGAAGATGGGCTGTCGCACTATAGAATACAAGCCTTGGACACAGATGCAAAAACTATATGCACAAACCAGGAGATAGACTCTATGTTGAGCAAGACCGAACTCAGAAAATTCTATCAGGAAAATATGTACGGGGTATGGCGGGAAGGCGAGAAGGTCTCCTTTGAGCTGCTCGGTCCGGATCCCAAAGCTTCGGAAAAGAGGGAAGGTCCGCACAATCCCTTTGAAGTGGTCGGTGGGGATCTTGTGAAGATCATTGTTGAAGCGGAAGGGAGAAAGGCAGAGTTTATTGTACATGCCTATCTTCCGAAAGAAGAGGATCGGCGTGATTATCCGAAAGGCTCGCCGTTTATAATCTGCATGCATCCAATCATGCCGCTTGAAAAGGCGTTATCGAAGGGATATGCGTTGTTTTTCATGGAAGGCAGGCAGATCGCTTCGGATGATACGAATCATAACGGGGCGTTTTATGAAATCTATCCTTACGGGCAGGACAGCGCTGAACAGACCGGCGTGCTCATGGCCTGGGCGTGGGGAGCTTCAAAGGTGCTTGACGCGGTATATGCCGGACTGGGCGACGCACTGCATCTCGATCCCGATGCATCCATGGTGACCGGAGTATCCCGCTGGGGTAAGGCCACTGCGGTCTGCGGAGCATTTGACGACAGGTTCCGCATGACCATACCAACATGCTCGGGAGCGGGCGGACTGGCGCTGTACGGAGTTAAGTCGCAGGGTAAGGCCTATGATTTAACTGAGGTGGATGCACCGGCAGACTACACTTACGGCGAGAACGAGCCGCTTTCGTGCCTGCAGTCGGATGCGGAGCGCGGATGGTTCGTGGATAAGTTCTTGCAGTACAAGACCGAGGAGGAGATTCCGGTCAATCAGGAGATGCTTGCGGCGCTGGCGATGGATCCTGAAGTGTACTATTTCATAGTCTGCGCGGCGACGGGTGAGGACTGGGT
>JAGCZE010000243.1 GCA_017960415.1 Lachnospiraceae bacterium | reverse complement strand
TGGTTTCAGACCTTTGGGCAGATTCTTTGAAAACAGCGCACTTTCGCCATATCGACCCGCAGTAATGTCATCGAGATTGACTACGCTGCCGTCGGGTGCTGTCCATCCCTCCGAAAAAGTGATAATTGAATTGGCACTGTCATCAAAAAAAAGTTTACCGAAATCGGTGAAAAAAAGGAGATTGCCAATAAGAAGCAAAAGGCAAATCAGGTATATCCGTAAATATATTCTCAAAAGAGCCGGAATCTTCATTTTCTGGCCTCCCAATCAGAGTATATGAAATAGATTTAAAAAGAGAATTTGCAGTACTTCATTATAACTGATTTTCATGGTTCCCGTCAAGTAAAAAAAGTTTCGAAATATCACCCGAAATCGCATTAATACAACAAAAATAACAATTTAACAAGTCAAAAAAAGCCTCCATATTCCATGAAGGCTTTCGCAATAAGTCATATTCTCTTGTATGCATGAAAACATATGTATTACATCAAAACCTCATGCACCTGTTTTCATTTCTGTCAGTGTAACAATGAGCCTGTCAATATCATCCTGCGACAGAACAGTCTGATTCCTGGCGATCTCCTGTGAGAAGGTATCATTGGTATCATACTGCTTGACAGTATTCAGGGCATCGATCAGTGAATCGATCTCCTTCTGTGAAAGAGCAACATTGGCTTCCTTGCAGACCGGATCGGCAACCTCCTTCGCCCCGTTCAGTGAATTGATCAGACGATCGATCTCGGACTGGGACAAAACGACCTGACTGTACAGGATATCATTCTCGATCTCGGGAGCCTGTCCGTAATCTTTCAGGTTGTTCAGCGCATCGACCAGCGTATCTATCTCAGCCTGGGAAAGCTTCTTTGATATCTCCATGCTCACCTCCTTGCACCGTAGGAACAGTGCAAATATCTCCATCTGTAATTACTGACAATTCTATCACTTTTCACGAATTGTGTCAATTATTTTCACATTTTAATGTAAAAATATCCATTTACACATTTTATGATTATATTTTAAGAAGTTCCTTTTAAACAATTTTTTATTTAAAGAAGCCCCTTTTAAACATTTTTTTATTTAAAGAAGTCCCTTTTTACTTACCAATCGAAGAAAATCCTCTTCCTTAAAAACACAGAAATAAACGGGTTCAGTCATGGTCATCCCCGGCCCTGTACTCTCACGGTGATCTCCCCGCTGTCGAGTTTTTTGAGCTCCCCTGACGGCAATTTCACGATCAGGCCACCGTTATCATCTATACCGACAGCTGTGGCGGTGTAGGTGATTGTTTGAGAGGAATCTGCTTTTGAAGTATTTGCTCTTGAAGTACCACCGCTTTCGGTATTTTCTCTTTCAGCATCACCGTTTTCGGTATTTATTCTTTCGGAGAAAGATATCTCTCGTCCGATAACATAGGAATGATCACGATAAAAGCTCATTTCGCTTCCGTCAGGTTCGTAAATGACCTTTAAAATCTCTACGGCAAGCCTTTCGGCAAATGCCCTGAACTCATCATCTGTAAGTTTGTCTTTTCTAATGCTTCCTGCCGTATCCGCAATATCTGCCGGCCAGTCTGAAGTACTCACATTTACCCCGACTCCTATCACAACAAATTTGAGCCTGTTATGTTCATAATCATTTACCGCTTCGCACAGAATCCCGCAGCATTTTCGATCATTAATAAAAATATCGTTTACCCATTTGATCTCACATCCGACACCGAAGAACCCCTCAATAGCACGGGAAACCGCAACCGCAGCCTTCGTAGTCATCGTAACCTGCCCCTCGATCGGACAGTCAACCGGACAAACAGCAGTCAGATAAATGCCCGTCCCCTTCGGCGAATAAAAGCTCTTTCCCTGCCTGCCGCGCCCCGCAGTCTGTGAATGCGCCGCAAAAACGAAGGGACGGACGATATCATCTCCAGCGTCTGCTATCCTTCGCTTCGCTTCGTTGTTGGTAGAATCTATTTCATCGAAAATGGTAATATCATAACTATCATGCATGCCTGTATTAATTCCTCCTGGAAATATATGTGGAATAAAATATATTTTATCCGGAGTCCGGCCGCCCGTGGAAACCACGGACGGCCGATAAAGGAAAATATCTATGAAAAAATCTAAATGGCAACTGTAAAGGAGCTGACCTTGATGCCCGTAAGCTCTTCAGACCTTGCATCAGGCTGCGAATCACCGACATAAACCTTGTATGTGCCGGGATAGAGCTTCGCCTCACCGTTCTCGTCAAAGATCTCAAAAGAGCTCTCATCAAGAGAAATAACTGTCTGAGTAGACTCGCCCGCTGCCAGATGCAGCTTCTTCAAACCTTTCAGCTGTCTGATCGGAGCGCCGGGAACCTGGGACTCAACATAAACCTGCACGGTCACACCGCCGTCGAACTTACCCTTATTGACGCAGTTCACTTTGATGTCAAGCTTATCACCGGCTTTGAACGTAACCTGCGCATCATCCTTTAATTTGCCGGCATCATCGGCAACATATCCGACAGTCTGTCCCTCAGCGGATCTAACATCAACAACACTGATCTTCTCATCAAATGCTGTGTAGGACAGTCCGAATCCGAAAGGATAAAGAGGCTTCTCTGTCATGTATCTGTAGGTTCTGCCCTTCATTGAATAATCCTCAAAATCGGGCAATGTATTTTTCTCGCTGTAGAATGTAACCGGGAGTTTGCCTTCGGGTGATTTCTTTCCGAACAGGATCTGCGCGATGGCTCTGCCGCCCTGTGTTCCGGGATACCAGCCCTGAAGGATCGCGTTGGCTCTGCCGTCTTCTTTATCAAATGCAAGCGCGCTTCCCGAAAGAACCACAAGCACATAAGGCTTGCCGCTTGCGGCAATTACATCCATAACTTCCTGCTGCAGTCCGGGGAACTTTAAGTTGGGCTTGTCGCCGCTGCCGTATTCATTACCGGTATCGCCCTCTTCGCCCTCGAGCGTAGCATCAAGACCCATAACAGCAACAACGATATCGCTGTTGGCACAAACTGCCTTAACCTCGGAAATACGGTCGCCGTCAAGTGCGAGTCCCTCGGTCTTGTTCTTGTACAGATGGCAGCCTTCCGATGCAAAGATACGGATGCCGGCCTTTCCTGCCTCTTCCCTGATACCTTCGAGTACGGTAACATATTCTGAAGAAGTACCCTGATAATTGCCTACCAGCGCATTTCTTGAATCTGCATTGGGACCTACCACGCCGATAGTCTTGATCACGGTTCCATTGGATGTAGTACAATTATTATCTGAAATGCGCAGCGGTAAAACTCCGTCATTTTTCAGCATAGTTACGATCGAAGATGCGATCTCGAGATTGAGTGCCTTGGCTTCATCGGTATCAACATCCTTGTAGGAAATGCCTGCATAAGGGTTGCCGCTCTTATCGTCGAACAGGCCGAGCTTGAAGCGCGTCGTAAGAACGTTTTCAAGAGCATGATCGATCTTCTCTTCGGTAACAAGACCCTCCTCAACAGCCTGGAGCAGATATGCGAACAGATCGCCGCAGTTCAAGTCACAGCCATTGTTAACCGCCATTGCAACAGACTCAGCGGGAGTATTGGTCACATGATGACCCTCGTTGAAATCCTTGATAGCCCAGCAGTCCGATGTTACGTGGCCGTCAAAACCCCATTCCTTGCGAAGTATATCGATGAGCAGTGTCTTGCTGCCGCAGCAGGGCTCGCCGTTGGTGCGGTTGTATGCTCCCATGACAGCCTCAACACCGGCTTCCTCTACCAGTGCTTTGAACGCAGGAAGATAAGTCTCCCTCATGTCCTGCTTGGTAGCCTTTGCGTCAAATGAGTGTCTGATCGCCTCAGGTCCCGAATGTACGGCAAAATGCTTCGCGCATGCGGCTGCCTTCAGGTACTTGTCGTTATTGCCCTGAATTCCCTTAACAAAGCTTACTCCGAGTCTCGAAGTCAGATACGGATCCTCTCCGTAGGTCTCATGACCGCGGCCCCAGCGGGGATCTCTGAAAATGTTGATGTTCGGTGCCCAGAAGGTCAATCCTTTGTAAATATCACGGTCATCGAATTCGTCCTGTGCCGCAAACTTGCCGCGTCCTTCTGTCGAGATCCTGTCTGCCACCCTGCCGATCAGCTCATCATCAAAGCTTGCAGCCATACCGATCGCCTGGGGAAATACGGTCGCAACACCGCTTCGTGCAACGCCGTGAATTGCTTCATTCCAGTAATTGTAAGCCTTTAATCCAAGTCTCGGGATCGCGGGTGCCGGATGACGCAGCTGGTAAACCTTTTCTTCAAGTGTCATCTTGGAAATCAGTTCTTTAGCTCTTTTTCTGTATTCTTCGGTGTACTCTTTTTTGATCATTTTAGTCTCCCTTTATAGTATAATGTCTGTTTACACACCTCATCAGTCAGCCGCTTCGCAGCTGACAGCTTCCCCTCAAGGGGAAGCCTTTTTCATTATGGATTTACTCTGTTATTTACGATCCGAGATTGGTGAAGTATCTATTTCCTTTTACTCCACTATACCAAACCCGAGGATGGTGAAGTTCTTGTCCTCGTCGCCTTCGTGCATGCATACTTTTACTTTATGCAGGCCGTTTTCATCGCCGCGGTAGATGATCTGAGGATTGCAGTGAGCCCATCCGATGTCACGTGGATTCACTGTCTTGACCAGCTTGTCATCAACGTAGATATCCGCCTTGCCGTCTTTTACATCCGATGAATCCTTCGTAATGATCAGAAGTCTGCGGCAATTCACCTCCATCTCAAACGGCTCGTTCGAACCGGCCATATGCATCCAGTTCTCCGTAAATATGGGTGTTACGAACGGATCCATATTGTACTCGCAGGCCTGCAGCATCCTGTCCTGTTCGGTAAAACCGCCGTAATTGACGCTCTTTACAGGAAATGCACCTGTTGATAAGGATGTATCATTGCCGTCCACCGCCAGCTGAGCCTTGATCTGTTCCGCTATACTGTTGCCACCGCGCTCTGTCTCGGCTTTCAGATCGTCAAAGATCTTGCTCCTCCATGTAGTGCGGTCGATCAGCTCAACATGCTCAAAATCTGCGCTCTTTATTGCCGGTCCGTTGCTGAGATCATCAGCTTTTCCGTCAGTCTTCAGGCTCTCCTCCACCAATTTCATCAGGCAATCAGCCATAACCTGGTGTCCAAGATTGGTCGGATGGAATACATCATAGAAATATCTTGCCTTCGAGATGATCCTGCCTTCATCGGGTGTCTTGTAGAACTGAGGCGTAACGCATCTCTTCAGGCTCGTCATCGGGAGATTGTAATGCTCACCGATGGGTATGCAGCGGTCCTCAAGATTGTAATCATCGGCAAATACCGAGAATATCAGCAGCACCGCGGGATGTCCGGGTCCATTCATTGCCTTGCGGATCAGTGCTTCGTAGCATTCGCCTTCGGTCTCGTCTCCGGCATCATTTACCGCAAATTCGATCACAACGATGTCAGGCTTAATAGTGTCATTTTGGAGAACATCCCTTCTGTACCTGAGCATTCCGAGCTCGGAAGGGGTTCCGCCCACGCCGGCCTTGACATACTTCGCATTGGCTTCACAGTTGTATTTCTTCGTAAATGCTTCAAACATCCTGCGTGTATAGCACATGGTGTTGATCGGCGTAGCGCCCGCGCCCTGCGTGATAGAACCGCCAATAAATGCCAGAGTCACAGGTTCTCCGGCCTGCGCTTTCTCAACGGCACGTCTGAGCCTGTCGGAATTGCCTGTCGAAACAACGGAAGCATCAAGCATCTTCTTGTAGGTTTCGCAATTCAGATCTACCGAATCCTTTTCCTCAAGGTTCGGTGCCGTATAGCCGTCATTTAAGTAGAATCTGACATTGACACTGGCGAGCATTCCGCTCTTTTCAAACTCGAAACGGATCTGTCCGGGACAATTGTCATCCTCCGACCAGCTTACCTCACCAAGCGGTATCAGATACTCGGCTCCGTCTGTAGAAACCGTCTGTCTGATAGTTGTTCCGCTTACGTAAGGATCGCTCTTTCCGTACATCTGGAAACAGAAATCGCAGCTTTTAACATCGCCGCACATTACGGAAACTCCGATCCCGTAGACCAGTTTCCTAAAGTCTGCGGCGTTCTTCAGCATTCCGATCTCATTCTCATCGGTCATCCCGCCGACAATTTTAGCCGAAGAAAGCATTCTTCCACCGTCTTCGTAAATAAAGCAAACCCCGCGTCCGTCAGGTGCAGGTGCCGCAGATATCTGCTTTTCATACATGATATAAAAGAAATCCCGCTTTTTTACAGGATCCTTCGGTGCTATAGGTCCCATATACACTCCTTTTACATGAAAATTACCTCAATTTGATTTTTATACCGAGGTGCAAAACCAAAGTTATTATTTTACCTAAATATATCTCACCGATTCGAATACCATCTAATCATTTACAAATAATTCTTTACTGATTATTGTCATTTATGAACAATTCGGTGTTTCAGGGCAAATAATTATTTTTTTGACTGCACGGAAAATATATGCTATACTTTGTCGGCAAATTATTCAAAGAGGGTTAAGAAAAGCCGATTTTGCTTTCCTGCGCCTAAAATATATTTATTTCAAGGAGTTCATCGATCGATATGAAAAGAATCATTTCACTGTTACTTATTGTTACAATGCTCATAAGCATTGCCGGCTGTTCAAAAGACAGCGGCAACGGTAACGTAGTTGAGGATCAGACCGGTTCCGGCAATACAGAAACTACGGTTCCTACCGAAGTCCCCACAGCAACACCCGAGCCTACCACTACTCCAGAGCCTACCGCTACTCCCACTCCCGAGCCCACACCCACACCTGTTCCGGGTGCAAAGGTAACACTGCTGCTTCCCTCCAAATACAATAACGGCGTATATGACGAAGCCGGTACGATTGAAGCTATTACCTATATGGCACACGATTATCTCGGTGACGGACCGGATGTCGAGAAGAAGGCATTTGTCTATCTTCCCTACGGATATGATGAGACCAAACAGTACAATGTTATGTACCTCTGCCACGGTATCGGCGGAAGCGAGACCGAATGGGGTCTCGGCACAGGTAACGCTTCCCGTGTCAAGAAGATCATGGACAATCTGATCAAGGACGGCGATATTGAGCCCTTCATCGT
>JAGCZE010000242.1 GCA_017960415.1 Lachnospiraceae bacterium | reverse complement strand
CATTGAGATGTGTCCTTTCGGGATCTACATTATCTGCAATGAATTCCCTGTTGTTATGTGCCAGGCTCCCTTTCCCCAGCACAAATGAAATGGTTTTTCCTGCCATATTATCTGTTCTCCTTTATATTCGATCAACATACTTTGGGTTCTGTTACTCTTGCCAAGAGTAACGCCTAAGGACTTTTGACACTTCGCATCAAAAGTCCCGGCGCTCTGCGAGGCTGGTGTACCGGATCTTATCCGGCACACAGCTTCCTTACGGAAGCCCATGGGCGCTTTGATATCCACCGGATATCAAGAACGGAAATGTTGCTATCATCCTGATATCCACATTTCCTAATCGCCCATGCCCAGGGCGAAGTCGAGGATACCCCTTTCGACTTCTCCTTCGCCCCGGGTTTCCGCCTGCCCCTCACCATCATTTATGGTCCCTGGGCCGGCAGGCGGAAGAGCAGCTCTGCTGAGCCTGTCATCCATACTCAGGCAGAGCTGCCTCACATCCGAAAGCATCTCCATGAGCTGCTTTTCGGATGCAGGGGCGATAGTACCGCCCCTGTTCTTTTCCCTGATCAGTTCCGTTATCACATCTGCTGTGGCCTTATTCCTCGAGCTCATGTCCCTGATATACTGCCATGCTTTCATATGCTCCGGATCATCTTCCCTGAAGCGTATAAGGATCTGTCTGTACTTCGCCCTCATGCTTCATTGCCTCCCATGCCCAGCTTCAGTTCAGCAAACTTTTCATAGCCTTTAGCGTTTGCACATATATCATCATAGAAAGTTACACTGCTCTTCTCAGACAGCTCGGAATGGTTCTTAAGCAGCTTCCCGCCTCCTCCAAAAACATGAAGGCGGGTATCGATCGCATCATATCCGTACACATGGATCTGATTGATGATCTCTTCAGCATATTTTTCTGCCATCTCCGCAGTGACAAGAGATATTTCATCGCTCCTGTCATTACATCCGTTAATAAGCCTTTCCTCGATCTTCCTTTCCTCCACAACACGCCCCAGCCTGCGCGAAAGCTCGCTCTGTATATCCCTCACGCAGAAGGATACGCCGTAATCCAGAGTAACAAGGCTTTTTTCTATGGGTTTTCCGTTGACCACCTTAGCAACATTCATAGTCCCATTACCGATATCAAGGATCATGTTATCTCCGGGAAGCTTTCCGATAATCACCGTTTCCGCAAAACCCTGGGGAAAGATCAACACCTGATCGATATGAAGATGATAATGCTTTCCCTTGTAATCAAACTCCGGTTCTTCAGCCTGCAGCATATACTTACGAAACTCATCCTTCTGGGATGCAACTCTCGCAAGCGGCAGACCGGCAGCAAGGATAACATTGGCTTCCGTGAATCCGCCTTTATGCTTAAGCTCTTCAGCGATCGCTGCCAGTGTAAGGAGATAGAATTTTTCGTCATTCGTTTTCTCCGCCCGATAGGTCAGATGGTTCTCACCTATTACATAAGATATCCCACGATATACCAGGATATTTTCGCTGGCTATTGCTCCTCCGGATAATCTCTCTACCCCGCAGCGTAATACTTCATGCGCAGTCTTGATGTTTCCATAACCGTGGTCAATCCCTATGATCACCGGTCTGTATTCTGTAATGCTCTTCATCTTTAAATCCTCCAATTCTTTTTTAACTCTTTTTCCAAAATCCCCGTTTACACGTTTACAATCCCTGCAAGCCCTGATATTACTGAAGATATCTGTAAACACCCGTTTGAAACTCTCCGGTATTTGTAAACGTAAACTGTAAACGGGCTGTAAAAAACTTTTTTATTTTTTGAATGGTACTTCTTCCATTTTTGCAGCTAATGATCCTTCCGTTTCACTAACCCTTTTCCAGGCACGCTGTATTCCATAAGGCGTTCCCGTGAATCGGTGCGATGAAACCTGTTCCCATCCCTTTATGGTATTGTTCATGATCTCATTTATCTTTTTGATCTCCCACTGTTTAGGTTCCTTATCTTCATGCTTTAAAGCCTTTTCAAAGATCATCCTGCTGCAGACATATTCTTCACCGCAGGTGTCGAGCCACTCCTGTATGATCCCGATATTTGTATCCTCCGGCATAAAGTCCACCTGCATATCTTTCAGATATACCTCCATCTCATCGGATAATTTCAGATCATGATGATTACTCGCACGATATATCACCATAGCTTCAGCCCACATCTGGTCAAAATATTCTCTTGATTCTGCTTCTTCCGCGAGAATATGTTTTTCAACGCGTTCCGGATGAACCTTAACAGGTGCAAAGCGACGGTTACCTGTTGTATCAAAAGGCAGGAATTGCATATCATTGGATGTTCCGACAAAAATGCACTGTCTCGGTCTGTCTTCAGGATGCGTTTCATACGGTATCTTATAGGTCTCCTTTGTTCTGCTGATGAATGATTTGATCTCTTCAACACTTCTTGCGTTTACAAGCGCCAGCATTTCTGATATTTCTATAAACCAATGCCCCTGCATTTTTCTATAAACCTGCTCATCATCTATCTTCTTAAGATCATCCGTAAACCATTCATCCTTTATGGCCAGAAAACGAAAAAATGTTGACTTACCAACTCCCTGCCCTCCAACCAAACACACCATGATGTCAAACTTACACCCCGGTTCATAAACTCGTTTTATCGCCGCCATCAGAAGGAGCTTCATCACCGATTCCGAATAGTCGTCTTCTTCGACTCCCAGATATTTGGTCATTGCATATCGTATTCTTTTTACTCCATCCCATTTCAGGGATTCCAGGTACTTCCGGATCGGATGATATCTGTTTTCACTTGCAATGATCGAAATAGCTTTATCTATATTCACATAGTTCCTTAAGCCGTAATTCCTTTCCAGATATAACTGTATCTGGCATTCATCCAGATCTGTGATGGAATTGCCGGCGTATCGCATCCAGCCAAGGTCTTTCACTATGTCAATACGACCGGTTAGTTCATTCTTGCAGATGCCACCCCGTAAGATTGGATCGCGATGAAAAACGATTACACAGTTTTCGATACTCTGAATCACTTTTCCTTTTTCATTCCGCGCAAGATCCTGATTTATCTCATCCACACTGCTGTACTCGCTGTTCAAAATATCCCCGATCTGCAGCCATTCGTCTTTCGACAGCTTCTCCGACCTTTCCGACATAGCGTTCCACCTCCTTTCTGTTCACCATAAATAATTTAAATCTTTCATTTTCCGTCCCCAGGCAGAGAATATCCAGCCAGTAACCTATAAGCGGTTCAGAATCAACTGCTGTAGCAAACTCCTTTGATAAAAATACTTCTTCCGGATCGTTCGAAGTAAAGCTTTCCTTGATATATGCTATTCCTCTCTCCGTCTTAAGGAGCCGGTCGATTGAATCGCTGCACCACTTACTGAAATGATCCTTGATACGTTTGAGCTTCTCCCTTTCTTCTTTTTCCTGTTTCCACTTATTCCGATCATGTTCCATCTTCACCGGGTCTTTCGACCGGATCTCTATCGGAAGTGAAAAATCTTCAATGATCTTATAAGCTGCATCGTACTGAGATAAACCGTAAAGCTGCGCCACATATCCGATCGCATCTCCGTGAGCCTGACAGCCGAAGCAGTAATATCCTTTATCGATCTTCATGCTGGGTGTCCTGTCATTATGAAACGGGCAGCATGCCATCCCGTTTCTTCCAACCTTCAGACCATAATGCTCTGCTACCTGTCTGGCAGTCAGATGGTCCTTTATTTCCTGAAAAATAGGCATAAATATAGCCCTCCTTTCTAAAAATGGGTATTCCCATACCGGAGAGCCTCTGTTATAATAATCTTGCGGGAGTTACTAATACAAAGGCTCTTACTTTTGTTAAGGTAACGAAATGTCCTTGCCATCTGCAGGGGCATTTTTATTATGCATTACTTCCAGAAGTTCCCGGAGCAATGCGATCAGCAGTCTGCTCTCTTCCGTGTCCTGCTCCATAACAGCCAGCGAAAGCTTTTCGATCGCGATCGCCACCCTGTTTGATAAATAATTCCCGGCAATGACTTTTACCTCCTCTCCCAGGATCGCAGCACGGTAATACTGTCCTTTCTGCAATCCCGATAATATGATCCTTGCTTCAACCACTGCCTTTTCTTCATCACTTAACCAGAATGCAATGGTATTATGCCTTTTTCTGGCCTCTCTCTTACACGGCATCTTCTTCACCTCTGTCAGCCTTTCCGAGACTTTCTGCGATCTTCTTCTGGGCATCCAGGGAAGGGTGGCAGTATGTCTCTATCGTTGTGGTAACCTTGCTGTGCCCCAGCCTGCGAGCGATCTCCAGCGGACTATACCCAATCTGTAAACAAAGGCTTGCCTGACTGTGTCTGCATCCATGTACCGTGATCTTCTTTACTCCGGATGCTTCCACCCCGCGGATCAGTTCATGTTCAAAAAAACTTTTGGTACGATGCTCAAATAATCTGGTTGTCGGCCTTGCCCTGTAAAGACTTCCGATATATTCCCTGAGCCTGTCCTGCAATTCCTTATGTATAGTCACCACTCTCTTTGAACTCTCTGTTTTAGGCTCGGAAACCACATTTTCACGTTTCACCCTTGCAAGTGATTTATTGATCGTGATCGTTCCATTCTCAAGATCAACATCTCCTACCGTTAAAGCAAGCATCTCTCCAAGGCGGATCCCCGTCCAGAACAGGATATTGAATCCTATCCAGGCATCCTGCTTATCGATGATCGCATCCGAAAACTTCTTGAACTCTTCGACCGTCCAGTACTCCCTTTCGTCTGCCTTGGATTTACCCATGCTTCCCGCCACATGGCAGGGATTGATCCTAAGTCCGTAAAACTTCACGGCATAATTCATAATGCAGCAGAGCTGGTTGTGTATCGTCTTAAGATATGTAGGCTTATATCCCTTTGCTATCATCTCGCTCTGCCAGATCCTGATCTTCGGAGCCGTGATCTCATTTAACGGTATATTCCCGAAATACGGCATGATCTTGTCTTTCACGACATATTCCTTCTGGATCATGGTTGTCTGTCTCAGGCGCTGCTCCATATCTTTCTTGTAGATCACCCAGAAATCGGCAAAGGTGATCGTCATTTCTGTTGACTGCTGCGCAAGGAAGTGGGTATACCATTCTTCTGCTTCCTTCTTGGTACTGAATCCTCTTTTCTGGGATTTTCTTTTCGTACCGGTCCAGTCCGTCCACCGGTACTGGATCCTCCAGGTGCCGTTTGGCTCTTTCTTGGCATTACAGCTCATTTCAGACCGCCTCCTTATCATCGATACTCTTGGCTGCGCCATACCATTTTTCCCTGAAGTATTCCACAGGGATCTTGCCCGCGATGGTCAGAAAGCCTTTCCTGCTCAGATCATTGTTCATATCCCGCAGGATGTTGTAGGCCTTACCTCTGCTGATCCCCAGCATGGTTGCCACCTCCGTAGCGCTGTAGTACATTTTTACGTTTGTTTCCATATGCTTTTCCTCCTGTCTTATTTATATCGAAACATTTTGTTTCGTTTTGGTAACTGTATATTATCGTATCATTTTGTTTCTGTCAATAACTTTTTGTAACTTTATAGAATCTTTTTGTTTCTATTTTTGTTTTTATGTGATATAGTATAGTCAGTTACCAAATACAGCGATATGTGCAGGAGGTATTATCCATGACCATAGGTGAAAATATTCGCCGCATCCGTAAGATGCGTGGCCTTACACAAAAGCAGCTCGGTTCCGAGCTCGGCGTCAGCGAAGCCTTTATCCGTGCTTATGAATCCGGCCGCCGCAATCCCAAAGAGAAGAATCTTCAGGCCATTGCCGATGTGCTTGATGTCAACATCGAAGTACTCAGGCAATCCGACTTTGACGGAATAAAGGCTATGCATATGTTGTTCCAGATCGCACGGCAATACGGGGGAGAGCTTTTTGAGATGCCGGATGAAAGCGGCGATCCCGATATGACATATGTATGTCTGCGTTTTAACGCGCTATCTCTCATGAGACCATGGATGGAACGCTATACAACTTATAAAAAAGAAATTGAAAATGCAGATTCGATCAAAGATGTTAAAGAGAAAATAACGGCTTTGGAAAATGCAGAGAATAATTATAATATCTGGATGGATATGTTCCCGAATCAGCTTGATCCGTTCTATCTTGGATTACAGAAGCAGTATGATAACTTCTCCGACTTTGTCGGGTTGAACCCTAAAAACGAAGAATAAAATTTCTGTACCCAAATCGTACCCAGAGACAAAATAAAAATCCCCGCAGTCCTTGATTTTACTAGGCTTGCGGGGATTGTCGGTATCACTCTAATTCTATCGTCCCGGGCGGCTTTGAAGTCAGGTCGTAGAATACGCGGTTGACGCCTTTCACTTCGTTGACGATGCGGCGCATCGCGGTCTGCAATACGGTGAAAGGGATGTCGGCGCACTCGGCTGTCATGAAATCGCTGGTTATCACGGCGCGCAGAGCTACCGCGTAATCGTAGGTACGGAAGTCGCCCATAACGCCTACGGAACGCATGTTGGTAAGGGCAGCGAAGTACTGTGACGGCATCCAGGGCGGATCGATACGGGGCGCATCCTTTGTGGATATGCCCGCATTTTTATAAACCTGTCCGGCAGCATTCTCACGGCGCCATGCTTCTGCTGCCTTTGCGATCTCCTCACGATATATGGCATCCGCATCCTGCACGATACGCACTTTTTCCTCAGTCACTTCACCGACGATACGAACGCCCAGTCCAGGACCCGGGAACGGCTGACGGTATACCAGATGATCGGGAATACCAAGCTCCAGGCCTGCCTTTCTCACCTCATCCTTAAACAGCATCCGTAACGGTTCTATTATCTCTTTAAAATCAACTACCGAAGGAAGACCTCCGACATTGTGATGGCTCTTGATCACAGCCGAATTTCCCAGACCGCTTTCGATCACATCCGGATAGATGGTTCCCTGCACCAGGTAATCCACCGCTCCGATCTTTTTAGCCTCTTCCTCAAAGATGCGGATGAACTCCTCGCCGATG
>JAGCZE010000241.1 GCA_017960415.1 Lachnospiraceae bacterium | reverse complement strand
CCGAAGCTCCCGATGCGCCCGGTATGCACACATCTATTCTGTCATCGAATACTCCCGCAACAAAAGCATATTTGCCGTTGATCGAGAAACCGGTTACCGCGAGCTTTTCAGGATCGAGAGACGCCATAGCCTTGACCGCGTTCTCGTCATCGCTTGCCTTTAATGCCTCAAGAGCATCGATAACGCGTGTTGCAGCCCAAGCGGCCGCCATCTCGTTGCTGACCTCGCCGAGTGCCTCAACACCGTTTCTGTGATAAGGATACAGATCGTAGAACGCGCCTGTTCTGGTGCCCCATGCGTATTCGTTGGGTCTGGTGTCCGATACTACCGAAGGGATCGAAGCAACCGCGATTCCCTGAACAAGATAAGCGGAGATCGAACCGTCGTAGCTCAGAAGGATCGGGATCTCCCTTCCTTCATTGCCCGATGCCTCAAGCTGTTCTGCGGTGGGATATGCGATATCAAAGCTTATGCTTTTAGTTACGGCGCCTACGGTAAGGTCCATCGTTACCGTCGCTGCCGTAGACGTATATGTTCCGTCTTCGACATATTTCTGCTGTGAATTGGACCATCTGTACTTTTTCTCGCCGGCCTCATGGTACTGAACCGAATAAACGGCATCGTCGGGAGCGCCGGGCTTGTAGCCGTACTCATAGAACTGTGCGAGATCAAGGATCTCCGCACGTCTTTCCTCCCAGTCATCGGCATTCTTTACGAGTCTGTCCGTTCCGAAGAACTTATAAGGATTCGGGAGTGTATATACCGAAGGCAGCTCCGCGGGATCGGGGTACTTCGTATTGCCCCAGCGAAGTCCGTAGAAAGCCGCTTCAATCTCAGCAGACAGCGCATCGGCCTCTGCTTTCCCGATCGCATCAAGGTCAGCCGCCTTTGCCTTTGCCACAGCAGCGTCGAGCGCAGTCTGGCTTTCCGCAGTGTAAACACCCTTTGCAAACGATGCGGAATCGATATACCGGAGCAGAGTCGAGATCCTCCATGTGCTCTTCGCGAAAGCGTCGGTGCCGTTCCAGCCCGTAAGCTTTACATTGCCCCAGTCCACCGAATTAGTGTGCTCATGGTCGATCTTTGTATAAACCGCATCCTGAGAATGGCTCCAGAAAATATCCCCGAGCTTAATTCTCTCGTATACCGGTTCCTGCACTGTGATCGCACTGCCCGTTGCGGGAACCGAGATCGCCGATCCGGACACGGGTTCAGGCGCGGGAACATCCTGATAGCCTGTAATGACATTCTGATAATCGTTTATCTTTACTTCCACGCCGAAGATAAGACCGTTATCGGCGTTTGTGCTGTCAACGTTTTCTATCTGCAGGCCCACTTCGACCGTATAACCGATCTCATTGCCCTCTCCGTCCAAGATAGGAGCTGTCGCATAACCCCTGATCCTGTCCATGTATTCGGGATGCTGCGGATCTCCCAACGGCGAGCCCAGAGACGGAATATTGCTGCTGTGATAGTAGTAGAGATGTCCATCGGCACCGATCGTAACGACGCCCTGGGTATCGGTCTCATATACGACCTTAGCGTTATGCAGGTCGAATCCCAACTCGATACTGTCGCCGGGATCTACGGGAGTAACCGTAGATTGCCAGGTAGTCCAATCGAAAGAAGTTTTGACTTCCTTTGCCGCTATTGCGGGATTCGCTGTCGCTCCGCCGGTTCCGGAAGACCTGATAACATCCGCGTCATAAACGCTTATTCCGAGATAAAGCACCGGACCGTCCCATACGGCACGGATCTCTCCTCGTGTCTCTTTCCCGTTTTCATATGAATACTGTGCGGATGCCGCCTTGACATTGCTTATCGCGGAAACAGGTGCCGAAGCATATGCCGCCTCGTCCAGATTTCCATCGATGACCACGCTCTCAGATGTGAATACCGCGTCCAGATCCTTCTGCGGATACGCATCGGGATCGTAAGCTCCCCGGTATTTGATGATGTGACTGTTGTTTTCCGCCGCTTGGGCCTTCTTCCCCTCAAACGCAGGTAAAGCCATTATAAAAGCGAGCAGGAACGCAATAACCCTGTAAGTATTTCTCCTCATACCTGTCCTCCATTTTTTACTTAATTGCGGACACGCTCCGCCGAACCGGACAAGAAATCAGTATCTTCCCCGATGTATTTGCGGCATATGTCTTTGTCGGTCCCGGACCCCAAAAAGATCCGGTCAAAAAATGAAGCAGTGTACACTTTTTCCCATATGGTTATCTTCGTACCTTGAAGATAACATCATAAAAAATCACGGTCAATAAGACCGTGATAAGTCCATAAATATTCAGTTAAAAGCACTTTTCTGACGGCAAAAAATCTGTAGTCCGCCTTCCTTCGTCACACCTTTCCCTTCTGTTTTTTGAACTGCGTGGGCGAGATACCGACTGTCCTGCGGAAACAGTCCTTGAAATAATTGGCGGAGTTAAAGCCGCATTTCTGCGCTATCTCGGTAACGGAGTCATCTGTCGTGAGCAGCATCTGGCTGGCCTGCCTGATCCTTATATTGATGACGAAATCACGGAAATTCGAGCCGGTCACGCTTTTGAACTTGCGCGAAAAATACGTGGGCGCGAGATTGATGCTCTCTGCCGCCTCCTCGAGAGTGATCGCTCTGGCATAGTTTTCCGAGATATACCTGATCACGGCTTCG
This sequence comes from Lachnospiraceae bacterium, assembly GCA_017960415.1. Next base: position 1,057 of record JAGCZE010000241.1, on the reverse strand, counting down.
ATATCCCTGCCGAAGCTGTCATTGCTGCGCACGAAATCATTCATAACCGTGCCACGGCGCACCTGGTCTATCAGAACCTGCTTCATGAACAGCAGCAGTATCTCTGAGGTATATCCGTCGGGCATATTATTCTCCGAGAGCATGGCTCTCAAAGTCCTCTCGATCACGGCTTTGGCCTTAAGGCTGAACGACAGCTTGCAGGATGAGCCCATAAAAGCATCGGTATCGGCATGCTCCTTCCACCATTCCCCGTCGATCAGCTCCCGTTTAAAATAGATGACGATGCGTTCGCACGGTACCTTGCCCTGATAGCTCGTGCTGTGCCTGTCGCCGGGGTGCACGATGAACATATTGCCCGCTTCGAGATGATATATCCTTCCCTCAGTCATATATCTGCAGCTGCCTGTTTTGAGATAGAAAAACTCATAATACTCATGGGCATGCTCATAGGTCATCTCAAAATTGGGCACGCGGACCTGTTTTTCCACATATACCCTGGAACCTCTTCCGCTTCCGGAATTCTCCTGCGGCATGGCAGCCTCCTTTCCCACGCATCTCGCCGGCGCAGCCCGCTGACTGAGTGTATTCGCTCATTGTACAAAACAGGCAGGAGATGTCTCCTGCCTGTAAATCTTATTGGTTATAAAAATCTTAGTGAGTGATAACCTGCTCGCTCTCCTTATCGAAGATATGCATCTTGGAAAGGTCGAACGCAACTCTGATCTGGTCGCCGGGACGAGCGGTCGTACGAGGATTAACTCGTGCGGTGATCTCGTACTGGTCAACATCAAGATACAGGAATACTTCTGCACCGAGAAGCTCGTATACACGTACGGTAACGTCTACAACGCTCTCAGGTGACTGGCTGATGAACATCTCCTCATCCTTAACATCCTCGGGACGGATACCGAGAACAACGGTCTTGCCCTCGTAACCTGCATCCATGAGTCTCTTAGCCTTGAGCTCGGGAACAACGATAGTGGTCGAACCGAAGGTAAGGGTAACCTTGCTGCCGTCGCGTCCTACAACGCTGTCGATGAAGTTCATCTGAGGAGAT
>JAGCZE010000240.1 GCA_017960415.1 Lachnospiraceae bacterium | reverse complement strand
TGTGACAGGACTCTTTGTTAGTGCAATAAATTTGGTTTATTAATATGGTGCTACTGTCGATAAAGACCAATCTGATCGGGATTTTTATGATTCTGCAAGCTTCAAAAGCTCTTCCTCACTGATTATCGGAATGCCGAGTTCCTTAGCTGTTTTATTTTTGCTGCTGGTCGAGGTTACATCATTGTTGACCAGATAATCGGTGTTTTTGGTGACAGAGCCCGTAACTTTGCCACCATGTTTTTCTATGAAATCCTTTGCTTCATTACGGTTGGCAAAATGTGCTACTGAACCGGTGATAACAAATGTTTTGCCGTTGATCGCAGAAGATGAGGAAACAGCTTCGGGAGCTTCTAAGTTCACTTCGGCAATAAGATCGTTGTAGATGCCGAGATTGACCGGATCCGCAAAATAGTCCGTAAATGCACCTGCAAGAATGTCACCGATCTTATCGATGCCTGAGAGCTCATCGGAAGTAAGCTTTGGAATCCTTTCGGGATTATATGAAGCATAGCGGCAGATGAGCTTCGCATTTGCAAGACCTATATTGGGGATACCGAGACTGTATACAATGCGGTCAAGCGTGGTATTCCGGGCTTTCTCGATGGCAGCGAGCAGGTTCTCACAGGATTTCTTTCCGAAGCCATCCATAGAGGCTATTTCACCGAAATGCTCTTTTAGTTTGAAAATGTCGGCAAGATCATGCATCAATCCTTCATCGATAAGTTTTTCAACGGTTGCTTCGCTCATTCCGTCGATGTTCAGGGCATCACGTGATGCCATAAGCGCAAAGAGTTTGATCTTTTTTGCGGCGCAGGAAGGGTTGGGGCATATCAGTACCCTGACACCGTTTTCTTCGCGTACGGCCGTATGTGTATGGCATACGGGACAGACGGAAGCGACAAGCGGATTGCAATATGACCTGCCGGAGCCCTCTATGGGTATCGGCGAACCGCAACATGAACCATCGGAAGAACCCTCTGTCGTTATCGGGAGATCTCCCTCAATGATCCGGAACACACCGGATTTTGTCAGATTATCCGCGATCTGCGGGATTATCATGTTGGCCTTATATACCGTAATCCGGTCGTTCAGCCCCAGCTTTAATTCTTCCATGATACTGATATTGTGCAGACTGGCACGTGATACGGTTGTACCTTCGAGTTCAACCGGATCAAATATTGCTACCGGATTGATAAGTCCGGTTCTTGAGGCACTCCATTCAACCTCACACAGGGCGGTTTCTGCCCGCTCGTCGGCCCATTTGAACGCGATGCCGTCCCGGGGGAACTTTGAAGTCCGGCCGAGAGAGTTGCCGTAAGCGATATTGTCATATATCAGCACCAGACCGTCGGAAGGGAAATCGTTTGTGGAAATTTTTCCGGAAAAACGCTCTATTGCGGCGACTACGGAATCTGAATCAACGAGTTCGCGTTCGACAACATCAAAACCCTGGGAAACGAGAAAATCAAGCTGTTCATGGCGGGTATCAAACCCCTGGTTCGACAGTATATCATCAGCAACACTGTTCATTGAGATCAGTGCGAAAGCATAGAGATAAACGCTGCGTTTCGCTGTGATGCTGCTGTCAAGCTGACGAACAGAGCCGCTGCAAAGGTTTCGAGGATTTTTGTATTTTGCATCGGTTTCGGGGATCGCGGCATTGATCTTCTCAAAATCCGAGTATCTGATTATGGCTTCACCGCGCAGTACAAGACGGCCCTTGAAGGCAATCTTCAGGGGCAGGTTCTTAAATGTCCTGGCATTGGCGGTTATTATCTCACCTACCTCACCGTTACCGCGTGTTACGGCTTTGACAAGCTCACCGTTCTCGTATGTGAGCACAACGGTAAGACCGTCCATTTTCCAGGACAGTACACCTTCGTGATCGCCCAGCCAACTTCTCAGTTCCTCGCGGGATTTTGTCTTGTTAAGTGAGAGCATGGGCGATTCGTGGCGCTCTTTCGGGAGCTCGGAAACAACTTCATAACCTACCTTCTGTGTAGGGCTTCCGGCCAGTACTATGCCTGTTTCATCCTCAAGTCCTTTGAGCTCGTCATACAGGCGGTCATATTCAAAGTTGCTCATTATCTCGCGGTCTTCCTGCTCGTAGACGCGTGCCGCTTCCGAAAGAAGAGCAGTGAGTTCGATGATGCGGTTTTTCTTTTCTTCTGGGTTCATACGAATTATCCTTTATTTTGGGTTTTTAATCTGGTTACTATTATACATCAATCACGGTTTTATGCCTATATGCAGATTGAAGAAAAAATGCTATAATGCTTCTAAAGCTTATTTAGGCATGGAGGTTAAAAAAATGAACCTGCTTGTTTCGGAAAATCTGGCAAAAAGCTACGGACCGAATGAGTTGTTCAGCGGTCTGGATCTGGGTATAAATGACGGGGACAAGTGTGGACTGATAGGGATCAACGGTACAGGCAAAACTACGCTTCTGAGGATAATCGCAGGGGAGGAAGAGCCTGATTCGGGTACGATCACAAAAAGGAACGGATTAAAGATCTCATATCTTCCGCAGACACCGGAATTTGACGATTCCCTGACGCTGCTTCAAAACGTCATAAAGGACAAAACGCACAACGATGCATACAGAAACCTTGAAGGCGAAGCAAGAGCCGATCTGATAAAGCTTGGGATCGAGGATCCGGATGTGTATCCCGGGCAACTCTCCGGCGGGCAGCGCAAGCGTGCCGCCCTGGTCAGGACCTTGCTTACGGATTCCGATATCCTTGTACTTGACGAGCCTACCAACCATCTTGACGCAGAGATGACCGAATGGCTCGAAGAAACGCTGAAGGCATATAAAGGTGCATTTATCTGCATTACCCATGACAGGTATTTTCTTGATGAAGTCACAAATAAGATCTTTGAACTGGATAAGGGCAAGCTTTATTCATATGTCGCAAATTATTCAAGGTTTGTTGAACTGAAAGCAGAGCGCGAACAATCTGAGCTTGCAACCGAGCGTAAAGCAAAGTCCTTATTCCGTCAGGAACTTGCCTGGATGCTTCGCGGAGCAAGGGCGCGTACTACAAAACAGAAAGCGCATATTCACCGTTTTGAGGCTTTGAGGGACAGGAGGAAACCTACAGAAACCGAAGAAGTGGAGATGTTTTCCGCATTTTCGAGGATGGGAAAAAAGACACTCGAAGCGGAGCATCTGCACAAAGCCTATGGCGAAAAAACCATTGTTGATGACTTCTCATATATTTTTCTTCAGAATGAAAGGATTGGAATAGTCGGGCCAAACGGATGCGGAAAATCGACTTTGGTGAAGATGCTTACCGGGATGATAGAGCCCGATTCGGGTAAAATAGAGGTCGGAGTGACTGTAAAATGCGGGTATTTTGCTCAGGAATGCGAGTTTATGGATCCTTCTCAGCGGGTGATAGATTATATCCGCGATACTGCCGAAGTGATCCATACCAAAGAGGGAAACGTAACCGCGTCAAGAATGTGCGAGAGATTCCTGTTCGGTCCGGACAAGCAATATGCTCCGATCGGCAAGCTTTCGGGCGGTGAGAAAAGAAGACTGTATCTGCTGAAGATTCTTATGGAAGCCCCGAATCTGCTGATCCTTGATGAGCCCACAAATGACCTTGATATTATGACGCTTACTATCCTTGAGGATTATCTCTCAAGCTTTGAGGGCATTATCATAGCCGTATCGCATGACAGATATTTTCTGGACAAGCTTGTGAACCGTCTGTTTGTATTCCGCGGCAAAGGTGTGATCGAACAGGTGGAGGGCAATTATACGGATTTCCGTGAAAAAGAGCTCGAAAGCATTCAGGAAGCAAAGGAAAAGACCTCAAACAATACAGCTAAAACTGCCTCTCCGCAGACATCATGGAAATCTTCCGCACCGAAGAAGTTGAAAATGAGCTATCAGGAACAAAAGGAATTTGAGACGATAGATGACGATATAGCCGGGCTTGAGGATGAATTGAAAGAACTGGATAAAGAGATCGAAAATAACTCAACCAGTTACAGCAAGCTTGGAGAGCTGATGGACAGAAAAGAGGAACTGTCCGTCAGGCTTGAAGCAAAGACTGAAAGATGGATCTATCTGAATGATCTGGCGGATCGTATTGAAGCGGAGAAAAAATGAGAAAGCAGAAACGGAAAGGCATTATCAAAGAATGAGATTTGTATTTGCATCCGATTCATTTACTGTATGCGGAGAAGGGGGAGATATATGAAGAAAAAAATAGGTCTGTTTACTGAAATCATAATGTATCTGGCGATGCTCATACAGATGCTGTATGTTCTGGCAGGTAATATTGCCCATGAGATCATCGGAGTAGTGTTTTTTGTATGCCTTGTCACGCATATTGTGATCAAAAGAAAATGGTTCAGGACGTTATTTGGGAAAAGCGCCGCAAGTACAGGTCCAAGACGTTTTGCAAATATCATCACCGTACTTCTGCTGGCAGTATCCATAGTTCTTATGGTGAGCAGCATGGGCGTATCAAGAACCTTGTTTCCGTGGTTCAGGTTTATGATGGAGCCGCTGTTTCATCGGTATCTGGCGACCGGGATGCTTACCCTGGCGATAATTCACGGAGGCATGCATTTCTATTTCAGGGCTGCAAATAAGAAAAAGATTGTCATTTTCATAACGGTGGCAGCCGGAGCCGCATTGGCACTTGGGCTTGCACTGGTTCCGTATCTGAACAGGCATTTGCGAAAGGTTGAGATAGAGCTGACTGAAAAAGTATCAGGAGAAAAAATCGATGT
>JAGCZE010000239.1 GCA_017960415.1 Lachnospiraceae bacterium | reverse complement strand
CGAGCAGCTTCAGACTTCTTATTACGTCTTACACTGGGCTTCTCATAATGCTCTCTCTTGCGAATCTCCTGCTGAATGCCGGCCTTCGCGCAGTTTCTCTTGAATCTGCGAAGAGCGCTGTCCAAAGTCTCGTTTTCCTTAACTATAACGTTCGACATAGCCTCACACCAAACCTCCCTCCAGTTGAGTATTGTGCCGAAACATATTAAAATAAATTACGCACTTTAAATAGTATAGCATGATTTTTGGGATAGTCAAGACTTTTTTGAAAAATCATTGATAAAGCCAAAGGATTTCCCTGTAAATTCGGTATATACAATAAATCTAAAGCTTATGACTTCCGGATTGCCTCCGCTATGTCTTGCATCAGGCTGTCGGGATCAAAGCCTATGGAATCCCTGACATCATTCGGAGATCCCTGTACCATATAATCATCGGGCAAAGCAAGATTGACAAATCTTCCGCTGTAACCGTGCTCCATCAGATATGAGCCGACAGCCTCACCGTAGCCGCCCCTGCAGACATTTTCTTCACATGAAAAGATCACTTTTGCCGTAGAAGCTGCCTCTTTAATCATATCCGTATCCATGGGCGAAATGAATCTCGCGTTTATCACGCCGAGTTCGATGCCTTCTTTTGCAAGCTCGAGTGAGATCTCGTACATGACTTTAACCATGCGGCCAACGGCAAATACAATATATTTCTTACCGCCGGTTATGATCTCGGATTTTCCTTTTTCAAGCGGAGCGTTGAATTCTTTGAGTTTCTCAGTCGCTTTGCCTCTCGGATACCTTATGGATGAAGGTCCTTCGAGCTGTCCGGCAAATTCAAGCATCTGTTCCAGCTCAAAGGCATTCTTCGGAGCCATTGCAACGAGCCCCGGAACATGGGAAAGGTACGAAATATCAAAAATACCCTGATGGGTTTCCCCGTCATTTCCGACTATGCCTGCCCTGTCAATGCAGAACGTAACAGGAAGGCGGGATAAGGCAACATCATGCACTATCTGGTCATATGCTCTTTGCAGGAAGGTCGAGTAGATCGCAACAAAGGGATGGAATCCCTGCGAAGCAAGTCCTGCGGCAAATGTAACGGCATGCTCCTCTGCGATCCCGACATCAAAGAATCTGTCGGGAAAAAGCTTCGCAAATCTGCTGAGTCCGGTCCCGTCCGCCATAGCGGCGCTGATCCCCAGTATTTTCCTGTCTTTTCTTGCCATATCTACTATTTTTTCGGAAAATACATCGGTATATGTCCTGAATGGCTCCTGGCTGCTTCTTCCTTCTCCGGTCTTTTTGTCAAAGGGTCCGATACCGTGGAATTTCGATGGATCCTTCTCAGCGGGTCTGTATCCTTTGCCCTTCTTCGTAATAACATGCACGAGAACAGGATTATTCGACTGTGCGGCAGCATTCAGCGCATTTATGACGATATTTATATTATGACCGTCAACGGGTCCGATATAGGTTATTCCCATATTTTCAAATAACATACCCGGAATGACCAGACTTTTGATCGAATCTTTCGATGTTTTAAGGCTCTTTATAACCTTCGGGCCGATGGAAGGAACTCTGCGCAGGTTCTGTTCGACCCTCATCTTGATGCCGGTATATTTTGAACTAGTACGCAGCTTGCCCAGATATCCGGCCATAGCACCTACATTCTCGGAAATGGACATCTTATTGTCATTCAGGACAATGATCATATTCGATCTTAAATTGCCGGCATTGTTCAGGGCTTCATATGCAAGACCTCCCGATAATGCACCGTCTCCGATCACTGCGATGACTTTGAAATTCTCGCCTTTAAGATCCCTTGCCTTTGCAATTCCGGTGGCTACCGAGATCGAGGTGGAGCTGTGGCCTGTATTGAAGGCATCGCAGGGGCTTTCACTGGTTTTTGGAAATCCGCTCAGACCGTCAAACTGGCGCAGCGAATCAAACTCTTCCCTTCTTCCGGTCAGAAGCTTGTGTGTATAAGCCTGATGGCCCACATCCCAGATCAGTTTATCTTCCGGAAGATCAAGAAACAGATGTAGCGCCATCGTAAGCTCGACAACACCAAGATTTGAGGCAAGATGTCCGCCGGTGGCACTGACCTTTTTTATCAGAAATTCCCTGATCTCCTTCGCAAGTTCACCGTACTGCGAAGGATCGATATTCTTGATATCGTTGGGTTTGTTAATGGTTTCAAGTAAATTCATTTTATTAACCTCTAACCTAAAGCAAATCGGCTGACGGATCTAAGGTATTTCACGCCTGGCGGCTGCGCAGAAATTCGATCAGATCGAAAAAGAATTCTTTGTTGCCGGGCTGTCTGTCAAATATGTCTCTGGCTTTATCAAGATAAGAATCCACCAGTTCCTGGGCTTTTTCGATCCCAAGCATCGAAGCAACGGTATTTTTGCTGTTTTTCTCGTCGCTTCCGATATCTTTTCCGAGCTGTTCAAAGGTCGCCGTAGTATCGAGAATATCATCCTTAATCTGGAAAGCTTCGCCGATGTAATACCCTGCTTCATCAAGTGCTTTTACCTGATCGTCGTCGGCTCCTGCAAGCAAAGCTCCGGCGCACATCGCAGCCTGGAAAAGCCTTGAGGTTTTTAATTCATATATCCTGTAAATGCGATCAAGTGAGCTGTCTTTGTTTTCAGAGTCCCCGCAAACATCCATTACCTGACCGCCTATCATGCCCGAATATCCGGCTTTGTCGGCAATCACAGACATTGCCCTGCATGCCCTCAATGCAAGTTCTGCGGCTATCTCACCTCTGACTCCGGCAAGCTTCGAAGCGGCATGAGTCATGGTCTCAAATGCATAGTTTAACAGCGCGTCACCGGTCAATACGCCCATTGCGTGTCCGTACTTGGCATGGGTCGTAAGTTTTCCCCTTCTGTACATGTCATTATCCATTGAAGGAAGATCATCATGAACCAGAGAATATGCATGGATAAACTCCATTGAAGCCGCATATGGCCAAGCCAGATCCTTTTCAAGGTCTTTATCGGAATTGTAGAGTCTGAAGGATTCAAGAAGCATAATGCCGCGCAGCCGCTTGCCGCCGGACATAACACTGTAATTCATGGCATCTTCAATACTTCCCTCTGCAAAAGGAGGCTGAGGAAGAAATTTGGTCAATATCTCGTTTATCTGTTCAGCTTTTTTTGAAATATCCATATAATGCTCCATTTCATTGCCTTTTACGACAGTATATTTCTTAAGCAAAGTATCTATAGCATTTACTATTACTCGTTTTCACCGGATTCTAAGATCTCGAGTTCGCCTTCAATGGTTCCGATGGAGTCGTTGCAGTATTTGATCAGTTCAAGCCCCTTTTTATAGTTGTTAAAGCTGTCTTCGAGGCTTATCTTATCGTCTTCCATTGTTTTGATGATATCATCAAGCTCGAGAAACGCGTCTTCAAGCGACAGCTTTTCCTTCTCATTGCCCGAACCTGTTAAAGCAGCTTCATCTATAGTTGTTTTTTTAGGCATTTATTGTTCTCCTCCGTTTAATAGGCTTACGTCTTGTGCGACAGCTCTGATGATACCGTCGGTAACACGAATGTTCAAAAAGTCTCCGGCGCTTATTCCGCTGATGCTTTTAACATTTCTGTCTTCTTCGTCGGTCACATAAGCATAACCGCTTTGGATCTTTTTTAAGGGCGAGAACCCTTCAAGCTTTTCTGCATACAGCTTCAAAGCATGTTTCCTTTTATCGAGCAGCCGCATAAACAGATTGTCAAGCTTGTTCCCTGTTTCTTTGAGCTGCTGTTTTTTCATGCGAAGCCTGGCCGAAGGGCTCATTTTTTCAAGCTTTAAGGATTTCAGACGCAGACTGTTCCGGCTGATATCGATCCTTTGCTGCATTTTTGAATACAGCGTGCTGTGATAATCTATGAGGATCCCGCGAAGCTCATCAAGACTGTATACCGCAAGCTCCGCAGCTGCCGAAGGTGTCGGAGCGCGCAGATCGGAAACAAAATCGCAGATCGTAAAATCAACTTCATGTCCGACTGCGGAAATAACAGGGATATCACAGTCGTATATCGCTCTTGCCAGATTCTCGTCATTGAATTCAAACAGGTCCTCAAAAGATCCTCCGCCTCTTCCTATGATGATCACATCGGGATGAGTCTCTGCCAGCTTCTTTAAGGCCTTCACGAGAGTCAGGGCCGCTCCGGTTCCCTGGACCGCAGCCGGAGCCAGACGTATATTCACATAAGGATTGCGCCTGTGGGTAACATTCATGATATCGTGCAGCACCGCACCTGTGGCGGAAGTAACAACTCCAACCGTTTTTATGTATTTCGGTATCGGCTTTTTATGTTCGGGAGCAAACAGACCTTCCGCATCCAGCTTGGCTTTAAGTTTTTCGTATTTTTCATATAATGCTCCAACGCCTTCCATTTCGATCTTCTCGGCAATGAAGCTGTAGCGGCCTCCGGGGATATATACGTTGATGCTTCCGGTCACAATGACGCTTAATCCGTCCTTAAGCTTGAAATTCAGCCCCGAAAGCCTGTTTTTAAACAATGCGCATGAAAGCTGAGAATTGGAATCCTTTACAGAAAAATAAATGTGCCCGGAACTGCTGTAAGAACAGTTTGAAACCTCACCGCGCACACTTATGTTATTCAACCTGGGATCATATTGAAGCTTGTTGCCGATATACGAATTGATCTCGGTAACAGTAAAAACATTATTCATTGATCATCACTTCTCCGGATCATTCAAGAATCTGCCCAAAACACCGTTAACGAATCCGTAGGACGAATCATCCGAACCGTAGATCTTCGAAAGCTCTACCGCCTCATTGACAGCAGCCTTGTCGGGAACGGAATCATCGAATTTTATCTCATACAGAGCAATACGGAGGATCATGAGCTCGATCTTGCCGATACGGTTGAATTTCCATCCTACCGCTGCACTTTCGATCATCTTATCTATCTCATCAAGCTTTGAGACGATAAGATCAAAACGCTCACGAAGTTCGTTCGATTCCTCGATATTCGTAAAATTCCCGATATAAAGCCCGAACTGTTCGTCGAATTCATCCTTATCATGGAATTCACGAAGATAAAGAAGTTTCAGCAGATGCTCTCTTAATGCTCTTCTGGTCATTGAAGCCATATCAATCCCCTTTTTGTTTTATAATCATCTGTCCACATCAATTCCGACAATGTGGATGTTGATCGCAGAAGCCTTCAGGCCCGACATATTCTCTATAGCGTTGCTGACTCTCTCCTGTACCTGGGAAGTAACGACAGGAATGCTGTATCCGTATTTCATATTCATGTACAGATCCGCGGTAATGGCTCCGTCTTCAATGATGAGCTTGATGCCCTTTGATTTGTTACGGGTGCCTGACTTGGCAAGGCGCTCATATGTTACATTGCCTGCAATGGAAGTAATACCTTCAACCTCGGTAGCGGCAAGACCGATAATACTTGCAACAACGTCATCCGAGATCTTTATATCTGCGTTGATCGAGCTGTTATTCTTCATCATGTTCCTTTCATGCCGGTACTTTTTACTGTATTGGTGAGTCAAAACATCCGACCGTGCCGGCTAAAGGACGGATATCATTTCATGACCCACTTCTGATATTTTATCATAAAATACTGATTTAGAAAAGTTTTTTATTGTTTTGAATAAAAAGCCTTTACAGTCAGAAAAAAGGCTGCAAATAAATGCAGCCTGATAAATTCCGATAGATCAGATTCTCTTCAGATATTCGCCTGTTCTGGTATCGATCTGGATCTTGTTTCCACGCTCTACAAACAGCGGAACCATAACCTGTGCACCGGTCTCTACGATAGCGGGCTTCGAAGCACCTGTTGCGGTATCACCCTTGAAGCCGGGCTCTGTCTCGGTTACTTCAAGCTCTGCAAACATCGGAGGCTCTACAGAGAATACCTTGCCCTGATATGAAAGCATCTTGACCATGTCGTTCTCTTTTACGAACTTCAATGCATCACCGATCTGCTCCGAAGTAAGTGCGATCTGCTCATAGTTCTCGGTGTTCATGAAGTTGTACATATCACCGTCCGAATACAGATACTGCATATCGCTCTTCTCGATATGAGCCTGAGGGTACTTGTCGGTAGGTCTGAATGTAGTTTCTGTCACACCGCCGTTGATTATATTTCTAAGCTTGGTTCTGACGAAAGCTGCACCTTTACCGGGCTTAACATGCTGGAACTCAATAACCTGGACTACGTTACCGTCAATCTCAAGCGTAATTCCGTTTCTGAAATCTCCTGCTGAAATCATAAATATTCCTCCTATAAATGATCAAAAAAATAAACTTTTGTTTTAACTCAAATATTTTATACTATTATTGTCAGCATTTCAAGTATTTTTTTCAGGCTCCCGGGTCAGTCTTTAAGAATCCTTTGTTTTCGGGTTATTATGCATATCATTGATAAATTTCAGTCCGTCAACATACGAATCAAATCCGCGTCCGAAGCATCTGGTAGTGCAGACATCTTCTATGACCGAGATCTTTCTGAAATCATCGCGGTTCATAACATCGGAAATATGAACCTCAACAACAGGGCATTTCAGTATCTCGATGGCATCCCGGATCGCATAGCTGTAATGGGTATATGCCCCGGCATTGATCAAGACACCGTCGTATTTTTCAAGAAACACCTTGTGGAGTGTTTCAACAATACCGCCTTCATAATTTGACTGGTAGAATTCGGCTTCAATATCAAGCTTATCCGCTGCAGCCTTAATATACTCTACCAGATCTTTATAAGTCCTGCTTCCGTATATTGTGGGCTCCCTGTATCCGAGCATGTCCAGATTGGGACCGTTGATCACCATTATTTTCATATTCGTTGACCTCATTTTATTCGTGCCGCTTTTTTTATTCTTCTATTGGCGTCCGTAATATTTTTACTTCACATTTTTCTTTTGCTTCACCGGTTCCTGTGGCTGCGGCCTTTCTCGCCGAGATTGTTGACTATCTTGGCCTTTCCTTCGGGCCTCCTGTGATCGGGATAATCGATCTCATATTTGTCAAGCTGCTTGCGATACAGCGCCAGCACCGGTTTTTCCAGTTTTCTTTTCAGTATGATCTGTACTTCCTCTGCGGGATCGATGGGATTGACAAGGATCGTATGCATTCCCGAACGGTTCCCGCCCCAGATATCGGTAAACAGCTGATCTCCGATGCAAAGCATCTTCTCTGCCGGAATATCCAGCCTGTTGCAGGCTTCCCGATAGCCCTTTACCGACGGTTTTCCGGCTTTATATATATAATCTAGTCCGAGAGGAGATGCAAATTTCCGGTTTCTTTCCCTGCTGTTATTGGATACAAGGATTAGTTTAAAGCCGATTTCTTTTAATCCCGCTATGAATGAAACGAGCTGCTCATCTCCCATTTTCCCGTGAGGAACAAGGGTATTGTCTATATCAAATATGATCCCGCGAAAACCGGAATCGTAATAATCCTTGTAATCAATATCAAATGAGGAAGTTTTCCATTCATTCGGAAACAATCCTTTACCAATCTTCATCTTTCACTCCGTTACCGTATTTTTCACGATCAGATTTCTTATATATTTGCCCATAAATCAATATACGGTATTAAATAATAAGTTTATAATTTCAAATGATGTATAAAACAATCTTCATTATACTATAATGCTCATATCACATCAACTAAAAAATCTGTAACGTTCTATAAAAAAAGACTGCAGTATAACCCGATACTGCAGTCTGAAATATTTATAATATAAACAGAAATTATTCTTCCTCGTCCTCTGTTCTGTACTTTGCAGCTTCTTCAACAACCTCCTTAGCAGGTTCTTTCTCAGCTGTCATGTTAGCCTTGAGGCTTGCAAGAGCATCGAGGTCACCCAGTGTGGTGCTTGCCTGCTTGTTCTGGATAGCAGGACCCTGCTCCTTCTGCTGACGGGCCTTCTTTGCAGCCTGGTTGGCAGCCTTGCGCTCCTTGTTCTCAGCACGCTGGATATCCTCGTAGATACGGCTGTGAGAGAGGATGATGCGCTTTGCGTCCTTGTTGAACTCGATTACCTTGAACTCGAGCTCCTCGCCGAGCTGTGCCTGGCTACCGTCTTCCTTCACGAGATGCTTCGGAGTGGCGAATCCTTCAACGCCATGCTCAAGAGAAATCACAGCACCCTTGTCGAGTACCTCAACAATCTTACCGGTGTGGATAGAATCCTGAGTGAAGATAGTCTCGAAGTTGTTCCAAGGGTTCTCCTCAAGCTGCTTGTGGCCGAGTGAGAGACGACGGTTAGTCTTGTCGATGTCGAGTACCTGCACCTCAATGTCAGCACCGATCTGAGTGAACTCTGACGGGTGTTTGATTTTCTTGGTCCAAGAGAGGTCG
>JAGCZE010000238.1 GCA_017960415.1 Lachnospiraceae bacterium | reverse complement strand
CCCATTTAATAAATTTAAATAATTATTTTTAATATAAAAAATTGACTTTCCCTGATTATTAATTTAATCAAATTTTACATAGGCCGGATCATAACCGACGATCCCGATCACGATCATTGCAATGACAAATGCCAGGATAAAATTGAAGAAAGGACCGGCAAATACGGTAGCCAGCCTTGCCCAGGGACCTTTTGAGGTAAATGCTCTCTCATCACCGATAGCATCGCCGTCCTCGCCCAGCATCTTGCACGCACCGCCGAACAGGATCAGCCTGATACTGTACTCGGTCTCGCCTATCTTGAATTTACAAAGTTTGGGTCCGAAGCCCACCTGAAACTCGGGGACACTGATCCCGTTTCTCTTGGCGATTATCAGATGCCCGAATTCATGAAATACGATGATAATACAGAATATCAATATTCCGATCAGAATACTGACTACAGTGCTCATTTTACTTACTTTCCTCCAAATTCCTTTTATTTCTTTAGATACCCGGCCGCCCTGCCGTAAGTCTCATTTTCAGACCGCAGGATTTCCTCAAGGGAAGGCTCAGCAATGTTTACATGCTGTTCCATACATTTCCCTATGATATCGTAAATATCGGTAAATCCGATCTTGCCTTCGAGAAAACGCGCTACAGCGAATTCATTCGCCGCATTGAAGACCGTACATATACTGCCGCCCTGCTTTATTGCCTCAAGTCCGAGCTTCAGCCCTCTAAACGTCTCATAATCGGGCTTATCAAATTCCAGGCCGGTCAGTTCCAGCAGATCAAGCATTCTTGTGTGCTCGGGTTTTCTTTCGGGATAATACAGAGCGTACCTGATGGGAAGCCTCATATCCGGAAGTCCCATCTGAGCGATGATCGAACCGTCCTTAAACTGTACCGCCGAATGAATGATGCTCTTCGGCTGGATCAGTATCCTGATCCTGTCGGGATCCACACCGAACAGCCACTTCGCTTCCATAACTTCAAGAGCCTTGTTGACCATACTCGCCGAGTCTATCGTGATCTTGGGACCCATCAGCCAGTTGGGATGTTTTAATGCGTCCTGAGCTGTTTTGGTCTTTAGTTCTTCATACGACATGCCCCTAAAAGGACCGCCCGAAGCAGTCAGCAGGATGCTGTCGATTTCGGCATTGTAAGGATACGTGCCATCCGGTCCCAGATGTCCCTGGAGGCACTGGAAGATCGCGGAATGTTCGCTGTCTATCGGATACAGTTTGACTCTTTTTTCGGCCAGTAACGGCATAATAATGTGTCCTGCCGTAACAAGAGTTTCCTTATTGGCGAGAGCCACATCGCAGCCTGCCTGTATCGCGGCAATGGTGGGCCTGATACCGATCATCCCCACAAGTGCGGTGACAACAAGATCGTTGCCGGGATCCGCGGCGAGCTCGATCAGACCGTCCATTCCGTTCAGGACCTTTACACCTGTATCTTTTGTTTTCCGTCTTAATTCTTCGGCCTTTTCGGGGTCATATACGCATACCTTTTCAGGCTTGTATTTCCTGATCTGTTCTTCGAGAAGCGCAATGCTGCCTTTGGCCGCAAGAGATCTGACAGTAAAACCGCCGTAAGTATCAACGGTTTCAAGGGTCTGCCGGCCTATAGACCCGGTAGAACCGAGGATGCATATGTTTCTTAAACAATTATTCAAAATGACTTACCTCAATATCTTACACTTTTATCCATTTTGATATATTGCAGCCTTCCAAAAAATGTATCCGGCTAAATATACCTTGGTCGGTTATGTTCCTGTCGGTTATAGCTGAGCTGTTTATTTATATCATCGGAAGATCATTTCGTTGCAATGAATCCTACCAGATAATATACTATCGGAGCGATAAAGATAACACTGTCAAATCTGTCAAGTATCCCGCCGTGTCCGGGAATGAGCTTGCCGTAATCCTTGATCTGCTTATCTCGTTTGATCGCACTCGCCGCAAGGTCTCCGATCATTGAAACCACAGATGCCACGGCACTGATGATGGCAAAATCGAGTACGGGCTCAGAGAAGAATTCCTTCAGCTGCGCATTGAAGATCAAAGCATAGATAATGCCTATCAATACGGCACCTATAACACCTCCGATGAAGCCCTCCAGCGATTTCTTCGGGCTCAGGACCGGAACTATCTTGTGTTTTCCGATCTTGCGTCCCACCAGATACGCAGATGTATCCGCACCCCAGGAACCGATAAAGATCAGCCATACGGTATATGCGCCGCCCCCGGTGATCCTGAGCCTGAATATGCAGGACAATGTAAATGCGACATAAAACAGTCCGAAAAAGATCATCGTGATCTGTTCGGAATTATGCTTCGGAAATCCGAATACATAGAATCCGAGCAGAATGATCAGGAATACGAGCACAAGCAGTGCAAAGTACTTTTCATCCTCAAAAGGCTTCGAGTTGTTGATAAAGCCCAGAAGTACGAGCACATACCATCCTATAGCCGCCAGATACCCGGCAAATGCAACAGGCGCTTTATTGACCTTTACGGCACGGTACAGTTCCATCAGGCCGATCAGTGTAACCGCAAGGGATACGCCCCACAGCACATATCCTCCGAGCACTATCGATGCAACCGTTATGATCATCAATATCACCGAGCTGCGAAATCTGATCAAAAATGAATTGTCTTTATTGATATCACCTGCCATGAGTTCCTCCGAGTCATGTATTTTCATCAAAACTTAAATTGTCAGGCCTTCCGTCCGCCGAAGCGCCTGTCACGCTGTCCGTAATGTTCAATTGCTTTTTCAAGCTCTTTTTTCGAAAAATCGGGCCACAGCACATCCGTAAAATAAAATTCGGTATATGCCATCTGCCAGAGCATAAAATTCGATAATCTCTGCTCCCCGCTGGTACGGATCAGAAGATCCGGATCCGGGATATCAGAAGTATCGATATATGATGAAACGGTCTTTTCGTCTATTTCTGAAGAGATCCTGTTATATTCGTTTTGTATGTTTTTTATGTTATTTATTATATCATCTTTATTGTCCGGATTTTGGGACAGAACAGATGATATATCGATCTTATCAAATGAGTCCTGTACGATCCGTCTCAGACCGCGTACTATCTCATCCCTTCCGCCGTAATTGATCGCAACCTGGAAGTTCAGCCCAGTAAACGAAGCACTTTCTCTTTCGAGTTCTTCAATACTGGCCTGCAGATCGGGATCGAGCCTCGACTTATCCCCTATGACCCTGACGCGCATATTGTTCTTCCTGCTCCTCGCAAGACAGTTCTTCATATAATCGCGTAAAAGATTCATCAGATAGCTGACTTCATCCTCTGATCTGGTCCAGTTTTCGGTGGAAAAAGCATATACGGTAAGGTACTTGATACCGAGATCCCATGCCCATTCACATACATCCTCAACTGTTTTCGCCCCCGCGGAATGCCCTGCGGCTCTGGGCAGAAATCTCTTTTTCGCCCATCTTCCGTTGCCGTCGAGAATTATCGCAACGTGGCGCGGAGCGGTGTTCTTATCTTTGTCCGACATATCTGCTTACCTTTCACCATTCATTAGAAAGAGCCGCGCAAGCTGCTTGCCCGGCTCAAAAAACTCATATAAATGACGCTTATACCGTCATAATTTCTTTGGTCTTCTCTTCCATCTTCTTGTCAGCTTCAGCGACGAACTTCTCGGTCATCTTATCGATCTCGCTCTCAAGCTGCTTCTGAACGTCCTCGGAAATCTCACTCGCCTTGCCCATCTTCTTCACGGTGTCGTTAGCATCGCGGCGGATGTTGCGGAGAGCAACTTTAGCGTCCTCTG
>JAGCZE010000237.1 GCA_017960415.1 Lachnospiraceae bacterium | reverse complement strand
ATACCCTGGATCTTATGTGCTCCGGGAACTCCGCCGGACAGTACCGGCGAGCTGTACGGCTCCACAGCCACAGTCTTGATCCCGGGATTCTTTTCTTTAAGAAATCTCGCGATACCGGTAATGGTTCCTCCGGTACCTACTCCGGCAACTACTATATCTACCTTTCCTTCGGTGGCATCCCATATCTCCTGTCCGGTTTTAGTCCTGTGGACAAGCGGGTTGGCCGGATTATTAAACTGCTGAAGGATGATGCCGCCGGGGATCTGTACCTGAAGCTCCTCTGCCTTTCTTACGGCACCCTTCATTCCGAGAGAACCCGGAGTAAGCACCAGTTCAGCTCCGAGTGCTGTCAGAAGAGTTCTTCTCTCCACGCTCATGCTGTCAGGCATGGTTATCAGGATCCTGTAGCCTTTGGCTGCTGCCACAAAAGCCAGTCCGACGCCCGTATTACCGCTCGTAGGTTCTATGATCACGGACTTTTCGTTTAACAGTCCTCTTTCCTCCGCATCCTCCACCATTGCGAGAGCTATACGGTCCTTAACACTGCTTAAAGGGTTAAAATATTCAAGCTTGAGCAGAAGTCTGGTCTCCTCAGGAAGCCCGGCTAGCTTTTCTATCTTCCGGGGACGAAGGATCGGAGTTTCACCGACCAGCTCAACCAGATTGTTTACGATTTTTAAAGCCATTTCATTTCCTTTCTGAGATTCTTGTCAGAATCTGTCACCTTGAATGATATTTTCTTTGGGATCAAGCTGCATCCAGGTATCTGTAAGCGGATGTCCGACATGCTTTCCGATATTCTTTGAGAAATTTGTATTCTTCAGCATTCTGGCGGCTCTTCTTGCAAGCTCGAATGCTCCGGAATATCCCATATAATTGATGGGAGCCCCGAAAAGAGGTATGTTCGGGATACCCAGCTTTGTGACCCATCCGTTCGCTCCGGCATGTCCTATATAAAGGTCTGGCTTTAAGCGATTGAGGGTATTGAGCTCTTCTGCAGGCTGTCCCGCAGCTACTTCTACGGTAAGATCCGGATTATCAATGTCATTCAGCAGATTTTCAACGAATCTGTCCAGATTATGAGCCTTGATGCCGACCAGCTCCATTCCTATGCTCTTGTAAAATTCGGCTGTAGTCAGGATCCTCGTTTCACCGCCGCCTACAAAGATCTTTTTCCCTTTAAGTTCCTCAACAAAGGGAGCTATTGCTTCTTTAAGCTCTTTGTTTTCCAGCTCGATAAGCCTTTCGGCCTCAGCCTCAAGATGAAAATGTGCCGCGATCTTTCTGATCCAGGTATTTGTACAGTTTATTCCTATTGGGAGGACATCCAGCAGATATTCGGTTCCGTATCTTTCCTTTAAATGTCCGAGAAGATAATCGTCATGGGTTGCACAGATGCTGACATTAAGAGCTGCCTCTCCGAGATGGTCGAGAACATCTACCGTAGCATTGAGCGGCACCACTCTGGGAATGAGTCCTAAAGCGCTTACAAGCCTCGAAAGTTCCACCTCGTCTCCGTTGGAGTTCGAACCGACATTGAAGATGTTGACGGTTCTGCTCGTACGGAATTTCTTGGCAAAATCGTATTTGATCTGAGCTTCTTCAGTAAGCTGCGGATATTCCTCGGGATCTCTTATCAGGTATTTGAGGATACCGTGATTTGCGGCATCATATCCTGATGAAACGAATCTGCTCTTGAAGCCTTCACAGTGGATAGGAACCAGTCTTGCCGATATCTGGCTTTCAAGCTCCCTGACCACCGCATCGATATCATCTCCTATGATCCCGGGAACACAGCCGTTGACTATTGCTATGACTTCGGGATGGTATTCCTCGTCGGCATACAGTATCGCACGCCTTAATTTATCCACTCCGCCGTTTACAACGTCCAGCTCATCCATGTTCGTATGGATGAAGGGCTGTTCCTCGGCCGGGAGTCCACGGGCGGCACGGCTGGTCTTACGTACGCCGGCCATACCCGCGAGTCCCGAACAGCATCCGAGTGGAGAATGAACTATCGTAATAGCTCGTGTCAGTGAATTGATGATACCGAGTGCCAGGCCCAGCTGGCAACCTCCGCTTTGGGAAAATACCCTGTTCTGTGCCTGAGCGCATCCACTCTTAAAATCTCCTTTAAGGCCGGCACATGATCCGCAGTAGGCTATACAGCCGCCGACACGTTCATCCCTTACCGGAGGCTCATCCGCGGCAAGATAGTTATATTTCAGATTTTCATTCAACTTTACAGGCATTTTATCCACACACCTTTCTACCTTGATGCAACCAGGTTAGTAAGCAGATCTTCCACAAGAGTAAGACCCCCTCTGAAGCCTGCATAGCCTTTGTTCAATACCGCTCTGTTGCTTACCGGGAATGATACGGTCAGGAATCCGGCACCGTAATCGACTGAAAGATCACGTTCCACGACGCTTCCGATAATATAGAGCGGACCAAGAATATCATAATATTTCTGATTGTTATTGTAGGGCCAGCTCGCCCTAAGTGCTTTTCTGGCCAGTCCGAACTTGTCCTCATAGATGATCTGAGGCTTTGTAACGGATGAAAGTTCATCAAATTTCTTTGTATATGCCTCTCTTTTTGACTTGTCCTGCAGATCATGGATGGCTACAAAGTGAGGTATCCATCCGAGCTCCTCCGATACAAAATCTATTACCGGATAAGCATAGTAGCTGTCAAGGAAAGCTACTACATAACGTTGGAAATCAAGATCCGCAGCTACGTCGACTATCCTTTCGAGATACGAATAAAAATATCTCGTCTCGGATTCCACTACACTGTCGACTGTCTCTGCCTCTATTCCGAGTTTTTCGGCTATAAGCTTCAGGAACTTTTCGGAAGCCTTTGGTCCTATGGGAAGTTCCGTCGTAACATAAGGTATCCCGTGAGTATTCTCAAATGCCTTTGCCGTTATCTGACCCGCTGTTTCGGAGAAAACAACGGTCAGTGCCGCTGATGCGTATCCCTTTATATCTTCGATCGTTTCCCCGTCACCGAAGAAGGTATTTGCCTTTACACCTATCTTTTCAAGCAGCGTCTTCAAATGAGTGATGTTTCCCCTGTAGAACACATCATGTCCGGGAACGATCCCCAAAAGGTTTACGGTTCTGGGCTCCTTCTCATCCTTTTTCTCAATTACTTCCTTTACAAGAGCGGAAAGGATCGCATCATATCCTCTGAGGGTATTTCCGAGAAAGCCCGGAGTATTGACACCTATAACATTTCTGTCCCTGTATCTTGCTGCGATCCCTACGGAATCATCACCGATCATCTCCGTCTGGCAGCCTGTCACTACAAAATAGATGTCACCCTTGATATATTTCAGTGTCGATTCTATCTGGCCTACCAGCTTGTCCTCGCCGCCGAAAACGATATTGCTCTGTGATATATTTGAAGTAGGTATCATATTGCCTCCGCAATAACCCACTCCCCTGTAGCCTGCCGAAAGGTTGTAGGTTCCGGAGAGCGCTGCGGCACATCCGCCGGATGCATGAACTATCGGTACAGCCTTATGGATCGCGGCTATCGTTGATAGCGCTCCGCCCAACGCACATGAGAATTTCGAGCGTTCTATAAAATCACTCATTGTCGGTTCCTCCCTTATTCGTTGATCGTAACTGTCTGAAGCTTGTCCTGAGCCAGCTCGGCCGATGAATTGTATATCTTTACGGATTCGGGTTCCACTACATAAATGCTCTTATCGGGTGTGAACTCGAATTTGGGAAGCTTTTCCTTTATAAGTGCCTTTGCCTTCTCAAGTCCTTCTTCACAGGTAACCTTTTTGGCTTTTCCGTACACGGTAGCATTGATATAGTTAGGGAACTCCTGACCGGGAGCCTCAAAATATACCGCCACATTCGGATTCTTCTCGATCTGGCTCACCTTTCTCGCCCCGGATGCCGTGGAAAAGTAGGTTTTAAATCCGTCTGTCGCGATCGCTCCGAGTATTCTCACGTCTGCCCTGCCGTCCTCGGTAACCGTTGCAAGCAGGATCCTCTTGGTACTCTTTAAATACTCCTGAATCTGTTCATTTGTAAGTGCCATTGTTTATCTCCTTTTCAATTAAATTTTTTCACATTATAATCATCGATTTTCTAAATTCAAGTGATTTTGACGATCATCCAAAAAAGATACGGATCATAAACAAGATTTTCCGTATTATTCACAAAAAACAAAATATATTAGCGCAACAACCAAAGATTATACCTTGATTTTTTCACCGCACTAACATATATTAAGACCAAATTACTATTTTGAAGAGAAAGGGAGGTACGATCAATGTACAGTGTTCTTGTTGTTGAACCGCAGGAATTTTCCAGAAACAATCTGTTAAACCTGCCGGTATGGAATAAAAATACGGCCTCCCACCAGGGTTTTACATGTACACATATCGCGTCAAACGGAAGTGAGGCCCTTGAAATAACAAAGAATAACGAGATCGATCTGATCCTCACCGAGATTAACCTTACCATTCTGGACGGGCTGCAGTTATTAAAGAAGGTTCATGTCAGCAGCAGACCCCCTCTGGTTGTTTTTATAAGTGATATAGTGACTTTTGCATATGCGAGGGAAGGATTCGTCTACGGAGCCTTTGACTATCTTCCGAAGCCGGTCTCTGCCTCAGATATGGATCAGCTTTTTGAAAGAGCCGCTACGGAGCTTGAGCGTTTTAAGACCAATAATTCGGTCAAAAGTATCTCACAGCTTCCGGGCGGAACTTCTGTACGGATCGGGCAGATCATTGAAGAATTCAGACGCAGAAATCCGAATTCTATAAAATCCTTCCAAAATCTGCTCCATCAGCTGTATCACTCCGAAACCCTTCAGAATCCGGACCTTTTGATCAGCAAGCTGTTCCTTGAGCTTATAGACGGGATCTATGATAAAAATAAATGGCTCTCTTTGTACATTCCCAAGAACTTTCATACAAAGACGGGTTATTATGAGATGATCAACTCCGAAGATTACATGGATTTTTATACAGGACAGCTGAATTTCCTGTTTGAGGAATATTGCTTCTTAAGACCGGCTTTCAAGGATGCCACTGTATCAAAAGTATATCTGTATCTTCTTGAGCATCCCGAAGAGGATCTGAGCCTGAAGGTCATAGCCGGAAAGTTCTTTATGAACCATACCTATCTGAGCAGTCTCTTCAGCAAAAAGACCAATGACGGCTATTCCGGATATGTAACGAAGATCAAGATGAAGCGTGCGGAGAACCTGATAGTTTACAGTGCCTTTTCCTTCGAGGACATCTCCTATCAGTTGGGCTACAGGGATTTCAGGTATTTTCAGACCATATTTAAAAAGACTACCGGAAAGGCAGTCTCGGAATATATCAGAAATGAAGATGACAACAACAATTACTCAATATAAAAAACCCCGGCAACTACCGGGGTTTTGCATGTTATATTATTATTCAGCGGAAAACAGTGCTGTAGAGAGGTATCTGTCGCCTGAGTCCGGAAGAAGGGCAACAATTGTCTTACCCTTGTTCTCTTCTCTTGCCGCAAGGATCGCCGATGCTTTAAGAGCCGCACCGGACGAGATGCCCACAAGCACGCCCTCACTGATCGCAAATCTCTTGCCTTCGGCAAAAGCGTCCTCATTCTCTATCGCAATTACTTCATCATAAACCTTGGTATTAAGAACCTCCGGCACAAAGCCTGCTCCGATTCCCTGGATCTTATGAGGTCCCGGAGTCCCTTTGGAAAGAACGGGGCTCGATGCGGGTTCTACTGCAACAACCTTGATATCCGGATTTTTCTCTTTAAGATATTCGCCTACACCTGTGATCGTTCCGCCTGTACCTACGCCTGCTACGAATATATCCACCTTGCCGTCTGTCTGTTCCCATATCTCGGGACCTGTGGTAGCCTTATGTACAGCTGGATTCGCAGGATTTACGAACTGGCCTATGATCACGGAACCTTCTATCTCATTCTTCAGTTCTTCAGCCCTGGCTATTGAATCCGTCATTCCTTTTGCGCCTTCAGTGAGCACAAGCTGTGCCCCGTAGGCTCTCAGAAGATTTCTTCTCTCGACACTCATGGTATCGGGAAGCGTAAATACTGCCTTATAACCCTTCGCAGCCGCTACCGATGCAAGACCTATTCCGGTATTCCCGCTGGTGGGCTCGATGATCGTAGCTCCGGGTTTTAACAGTCCCTTCTCTTCAGCATCCTCGATCATTGCAAGTGCGATACGGTCCTTAACACTTCCTGCGGGGTTGAAGTACTCCAGTTTTCCCAGTAATGTAACGCCATTGATCTGAGCAGCCTTAGAGTATCTTGCTAATTCTACCACGGGCGTATTTCCTACCAGTTCAAGAACACTCTTCTTAACCTGACTCATAGTAACCTCCTCATGCATTTGTTTGAATCATACCGTGTTTATCATAGGGGATATACCCCAGATAAATAATAAGTTACTATAGAGGTTTTTTAATGTCAAGGAACGCTGCGGGTCTTGAAAATATTTTATACCAATTACTAAATATTTTCTCATCAATTTACCTGTCTTTTCGGGTCCTTCTCGGTGTAAAACTCGTGGCATCCGTACTTGAACAAATATTTCAGCTCATTGTCAAACCATGCCGCCTTCTGTGAGGTGGTAAGATCGCGCTGGAAGAAATAAAGCGCACCGTTCGAATAGTCCTCACCCTTTAAAACCCTGTCAACGGCTTCTTTTGTCTTGGCAGTGACATCAACAGTATAATATCTTCCGTCCCTGATAGGGGCAAACTGCTGGGATCCGCCGATCTTCTGGAAGATCACACCCTTGACCGTTTTGGAGAAGCCTCCGTAGGTGCGGTTGATGACCACATTTGCTACAAGCATCCTGCCATACACATCCTGATCGGTCGCCTCAGCCTCAACGATCCTGTAAAGTGCGTTAAGATTCTCTTCGTCAAGGTCGAGGATCATTTTTTTATTGTACCTGAAGGTAAGACCTTCCGGTACATCCTCAGGGGCAGTGGCGTCATCGATCTTATCTGCCACTTCCTCAAGCTTCGATGAAAAATCACCGTTCGAAGCCTCTTCAACATCTGTGCTTTCTTCAACCGGTGCAGCCTGCACAACGTCTTCTGCGGACTTTTCCGCACCAAGATCGGCCGGAATATACTCCTTTGCCGACCCGTCATCGATGTCGAGCAGCATCAGCCCGTCATCTTCCTCGATCGCGGTATAAAAAGGTATCTCTTTATGCTGCGCCGCATGTTTTGAAATATTCGTGAACGTACCGTTTACTGTCTGTGATGGTTCCTGGTCTGCCACGGCTGTTTCAGGCTCAATGCCATCAGCCCCGGCTAAAGTCTGATCATTTTCTGTCACGGCAGATAGATCCGCCGATTCGTCTTTTCTGTCCGAAGCAATGACCGATACTGCAGTTATGCAGGTTATGAGCACTGTCAGCGCCGCAACGGTATAAATGAGCTTCTTCTTAAGCTCCTTCGCCTTTTTTGCAGCTTCCCTGCGTACCTGCCCGGCACGATACACGAAAGTCCTGATCTCATTGTCCATATTACTGATCAACTCCGTTAATTTCCGACTTTCGTCTATTTGTTACAAAAATATTACAGTTGCAATACTCGAATTATAAACAGTACGGAAAAATATCACAAGGCAAAAAATAACCAAACATATATGCATTCGACAATTGTGGTTTTGTGAACTTTTGCCATAGATACTTCACTTTTTGGTAAAAATGGCTATACCGAAAAAACTTGCAAAATCCCCGGATTTACCTTAACATTTACATAAAACATCGATCTTTCGGAGGTATTCCAGTCATGAGTGTCACTGAGAATCTGCCCGGTGTGTTCCGTGCCGAAAAAAAGAACGGAAGCACTTATTTTCGAGCCTCCGTAACATATAAGGGAAAGCATATAAGTCTTGGGAGCTTCGATGATGAAAATGAAGCACATCGTGCCTATGTGAATGCTTCTGCACTGCTCGGACGGTCGGAAAATGGCAGCACCGGATCCCAAAACCTTGATATTTCTGACGTACTTTCCTATGAAACATCCGGCGCTCCTCTTTCATTTTCAAAATGGGTCATGCTGATCAATCTGCGCGACAACGGGATCTACTGCCGCGGACCGATCTATCTGCGGACCAGATATTTCGATTATTATATCGATCCCCGTACCATACTGCGTTTCGATGCGCAGGAGCTGTTTTATTACACCAATCATGCGATCCAGCGGCGCGGAGGTCATCTGTTTGTTTCGGATTACGGGTCACAGCTTAACATTCTCAACCGCTACGGTGTTCCGAGCTACGCGGTGAAGGGCCGGGATTATTATTTTAAGAACGGGGACGAATATGATTTCAGAGCCGGTAATATCGTGATAATCAACAGATATCACGGTGTCATGAATGAAACCGTACAAGGAAAACCTGTATACACCGCCAGGATCCATGTGAACGGAGACCTAATAATCGGCCGATACGACGAAGAGACCGATGCCGCGATAGCCTATAACAAAGCAGCGGACACACTGAGAGCCAACGGCTTTACTATCACATACATCGACAATTACATAGATGATATTTCGTAAATGGAATATAAGATCCGCTATGAGCGGCTGAAGATATCAAAGCGCATAAAAAACGCCAGACCATAAAGATCTGACGTTTTTTCATGTGACAAAACACATGTTGCGTTTACACAATAATACGCCGCGAAATAAGCCGGGTTCTGTACTAAACGGTCATCCTTCTTGACTGCATGTTACCATACAGCTCCGGCATCCCCTTCCGAGAATGCCACGCAACCTACCCGAAGGCGCGACGGGCCGCCGCATGTGCCTTCTGCTTGGTCTTGCTTCGAGTGGGGTTTGCACAGCGTACTCCGTTACCGGAGCACCGGTGGTCTCTTACACCGCCATTCCACCCTTACCTTTTTAAAAAAGGCGGTATCATTTCTGTTGCACTTTCCTTAGGGTTACCCCCACCGGACGTTATCCGGCACCCTGCCCTGTGAAGCCCGGACTTTCCTCACGGGATCATGGAACAATCCCGCGCGACCGTATACGCGGCGAAGCGTGACGGATGAGGTGTTACACGGGGAACAAGCTTCCCCCTATAAACTCCCTCACAATAGAATTCTTGGGTATATCCTCGCTCGAGATCCCGAGGAAATAATCGAGGAATTTCAGCAGTCTCTTGGCCTCCATGTAAGAAGGATCACTCTCGGGAATACCGAAAAGCAATGGCTCGGCGAACTGCTTCAGAACCGCAAGCTCATATACGAGAGCCGAGTTGAACATAACATCCGCTTCTTCCTGGAACGGGAAGATATTCTCTTCCTCGCCACGCCTTACCGAAGGCCACATAGCTATCGTATCCTTCGCCATCGTACCTCTGGTACGCGCATCCCTTACCATACGGCGGATAAGCCTTGTATCGGTAGTTGATCTCCTGTTATGCTCATCCACATTAAGAGATGTCAGCGCACATATGTATATCT
>JAGCZE010000023.1 GCA_017960415.1 Lachnospiraceae bacterium | reverse complement strand
TCCAGCGAGGGTGGTGCGCAGGCAACAGGCGGACAGGTTCAGCGTGTTGACAAGCGCCTGATACCGGAAGACAAGGTTATCAGATATGCATTTCTTGCCGGTGATAGTGCCAACTACAGCGGCATGGCCGATGTATACCGCGATTACCTGATAAGAAACGGGCAGCTGAATGCATCGGAAACGGCCGACAACAGCAAGCTCGCCCTGAAGCTCCTGATGGGAACCACCAAGCCCGGTATCGTATATGATGAATATATTTCAATGACAACCTACGATCAGGTCGTTGAGATACTTGAAAGCCTGAAGACCAAGGGAGTCAGTGATGTAGAGCTGGTACTGAACGGATGGCAGAGTAATTTCGCCGATTATGACAACTGGGGACCGGATTCACATCTCGGCGGCAAATCGGGACTGAAGGACCTGGCGAAATATGCTCAGGAAAACAAGGGACTGAATGTATATCTTTCGACAGACTCGGTACTTGCAAATTCCGACACCGGCGGCCTCGATGAAGAAAAAGATGTGGCATATAACGGTCTGAACACAGAGATCTCCGCGAATTCCACCGACGGAAAGAACTGGTATTTCAGGAATCCTTACGCTATCAGGGAACGCAATACGGATTTCCTGGACAAGCTTGAAAAATACAGTGGCCTGAACATTGCGTATACCGATATCGGTAAATATGTATATGCCGATTTCAACGAGTGGCATCCTTATATTAAATCTGAATCGGAAAAGGAACTGATGAACACTCTGGCTGATACGGTAAAAGCCGGCAGGAGCATCGGTTCGGAGGGACAGAACCAGTACGTACTGCAAAGCGCGGATTACGTATATAACATGAAGGACGAGCCCTTCGGGCTGTCTATCACGGATTATGAGGTTCCGTTCGCTCAGATGGTACTCTCCGGAAGAATATCTTATTCCTCCGAAAGCATGGGCAACCTTGCATATGATCTTCAGACCCAGAAACTGAAATGGATCGAATTCGGTTCGGCACCTGCGTTTTATCTTACCTATGAATCGGCACTGAAACTCAGAAATACGGGCAATGATGAGTTGTTCAGCTCCACATTCTCCGATTGGGAGCCGGTTGTGGCTGAAGTTTACGCAGAGTACAAACAGAATTTTTCAAAGATCTTCGGTGTCAGGATGACAGAACATAAGGTGCTGGGACTTGATTACCGGAAGGTCACATATGAGAACGGCTGCACGGTATATATCAATTATTCCGACAATGACGCGGTTCTCGAAGGTGTAAACGTTCCTGCAAACAACTATGTTATAACAGAGGGAGGCCGCTGACCATCAGCTGATCGCTCGGGGGCAACAAAATGCCCTATCTCTCAGCATGGAGGCTAATGTAATGGAAGAAGTAAAAAAGAAAAAGAGGCGCTCGCTCTCATTGCGGACCAAGAATTCGCTGAAAGGCCTGGTATTCGTAACACCTTTCATCATAGGACTGCTGGCCTTCTTTATCTATCCGATATTCTTTTCGCTGCGCATCAGCGTGGCGCAAAAGGTTGAGATACTCGGTATGAAGCTTTCGGGCTTTACGATGTACTCGTTCAAAAGGGCTTTCGTAGAGGATTCGGAGTTCCTTCCGACATTTGCGAAGACAGTCAAGTACACGCTTACGACTTTCCCGTTGACGATCGTTCTTTCACTGATCATTGCGATCATCCTGAATAAGAACATCAAGGGAAGAGGATTGTTCAGGGTTATCTTCTTCATACCGTTCCTTCTGGGAAGCGGCGAGATCATGAGGCAGATCCTGAACCAGGGTGTTGACAGAGCTGTTTTGAATATCATGGACGGACGTATCATCCCTTACAACGTTCTGAGCTATTTCGGCGCAAATATCGTGGAGATCGTGCAGACGGTATTCGGAACCCTGGTTACCGTACTCTGGCGCAGCGGTGTGCAGATATTGCTGTTCCTTGCGGGTCTGCAGAGCATTTCACCGTCATTGTACGAAGCGGCACGAATCGATGGGGCAACCGAATGGGAGCTCTTCTGGAAGGTTACGATACCGATGATATCACCTATGATGCTGCTGAACCTTGTTTATACGATAGTAGATTCATTTACGAGTCTCGATAATGAGCTGCTCGGATATATCAAGACCTACGGTTTCGCCAATGCGGAGTTCTCTTACGCATCGGCACTGGGCTGGATCTACTTCGCATTTATCGGTGTCCTGGTAGCCATCATATTCGGCATTATGAAGAATTACATGCATACAAGCGAAGTTGAGGAGGTAAGAAAGCGTGAGCGCAAGCACAGAGTCATTACAATCGAAAAAGCCCGCAGACGCACTTTCGAATAAGCTGAAGCTTCGTATGCAGCTTTTTACGAGAAAATATTTCACCGGCTCCGGTGTCAAGCAGCTTCTCGTCAGGCTCGTCATGTATCTGCTGGTGTTCGGACTGGCGTTCGTATTTATCTATCCGTTTTTGTACATGATCATCAATTCGCTGATGTCGAATGCCGACTTAAACAGCGCATCGGTACACTGGCTGCCCACTGAGCTGAAATTCGAGAATTATGCGATAGCGCTTCAGCTCATGAACGGAAAGATTTATGCGAGAAATTCATTGCTGGTAACGGTTGTTGCGTGTGTAGGACATATATTCTCATGTTCGTTCATAGGATACGGATTCGCAAGGTTTCATTTCCCAGGAAAGAACCTGCTCTTCATGTTCGTTATCCTCGCATTCATCGTACCGACACAGACACTGATCATTCCTTCGTACCTGACATATTCGAGCCTGAAGTGGCTGAATACCTACCTTCCGCTGACGGTTCCGACATTCTTCGGATTCGGCTTGAGAGGAGCGCTGTATGTGTTCCTGTTCAGGCAGTTCTTCCTGACGATCCCCCGAAGTCTGGAGGAAGCGGCAAGGATCGACGGCTGCGGATTCATGAAGACTTACTGGAAGATCGTATTCCCGCTGGCACGCGCTACCATAGTGGTTGCACTCGTACTTGCGGTAGTATGGCACTGGAATGACGCTTATGAGCCCGGTATCTATGTATCGAGCCCGACCAAGCAGTTCCTTCCGCCCAGGATCAGGATGATCATAGAAGCGACGAATGCGCTGCCTGACCAGCAGCAGGAAATGTTGAGGCAATTGGGACTTGAAGACGGCGAGGATACGCTGAACAACGCGGTGGTTATGGCCGGTGCGGCGGTTATCAGTGCCCCGGTACTGCTCTTCTTCGCATTTGCCCAGAGACAGTTCATGCAGGGTATCGAACGCTCGGGTATCACAGGTGAATAAAAGCTTCAAAAATTATTGTAGTAATTTAGTCAGATTTTGACAGCATTTGTCAGATATGTTATGATTACCGTATTATAACGAATAATTATTTGTAAAACAGTATTTGTACGTCATGTTTTTGTAAAAAAAGCGGTCATATCCGCGAAAAGATGTATTTTCCGGATATATCCCATCATGCTGTGATCTGCGGTAGTGAAAGAATACGCTTTAACTCATTTGATAATTCAAATGAACCCAAAGAATTTCATTCACTGCTAAAGTGTCACTAGAAGGATGTATCCGTAAAATAAAATGTCACAGGTGTCTGTATTTTAAGATATCGGATCGCCGGAAACCGGTTGGGAGACCGGAAAGCGATTTCTTTCCGGCAACCGTGCGGCAGATAAGCCGGCAAATACAGGGTATCAGCTGATAAAAGCGCTGATATCACAGTATTCCGACTATCTTCAGGGGGAGATCCGGTAATGATACAGTCATCAAAACAAATTATTTTACAGGAGGCGTAAAATGAAAAAATTGAGAAAGACCGTTGCGGTACTGCTTGCGCTTGCTATGATCTTAAGCCTTGCAGCATGTACAAAGGACACAGGATCAGAGAATCCTACCGAAGCTCCCACACAGGAAGCAGCTCAGCCCACAAAGGCAGAGACAAAGACAGATGACACCAAGAAGGATGACACAAAGACAGATACCACTACTCCCGAGCCTACAGCTGCTCCCGTAGTTGATTAGCCTGCTTCTATCATCTTTACACTTCCTACCGATAACGAGCACGTTGCGGACGGAACAAATGACACTGAGATGGAAAACTACAACAAGCTTGTTGCTGCGATTGAAGATTACACCAACACCAAGCTCACCATGGAGTGGATGGATCAGACCACATACTACGATGACGAGCATCTTGGACTTAAGATCTCTACAGGCGATGTAGCCGATGTTCTCGTAGTCGGTAAGACCGCTGCATTCCTTGAGGCAGCTGAAGCCGGACTTTTCTGGGATCTTACTCCTTACATTGACGAGTTTGACAACCTTGCAACCATTCCCGAGGCAACCAGACAGAATGCTTCTTACAACGGCAAGATGTATGGTATCCCCCGTTCAAGAACACTTGCTCGTAACGGTCTCGGATATCGTCTTGACTGGCTGAACAACCTTGGCCTTGCAGAGCCTACCACATGGGAAGATTTCCATGACATGCTCTATGCATTCACTTACAACGATCCCGATGGCAACGGTGTTGATGATACCGTAGGTCTTGGTCTTGATAACTGGAGTGGTGTATTCAACATCATGATGACCTGGTTCGGTGTTCCCAATGAGTGGGGTATCGATTCCAACGGCGACCTTATCTACAAGGTAGAGACCGAAGAGTACATCACAGCACTTAAGGCTTTCCGTGAGCTTTATTCAGAAGGCGTTATCAACAATGGTGCAAACGGTATTCCTGACTTCCGTGAGGTTGATCCCGGTAAGGCAAGAGACCAGCTGCTTCGTACCAGCCTTGCAGGCTGCGGCGTACAGGTTCTTGATGACCAGAGAAAGGTTGAGACCTACTTCGAGGGCGATGCAGGTCTTGCTACACCCGATGACCCGATATACACCCTTCAGGGCTATGTTGACACAGGCAAGGGACCTCTTTGCTATCCTACAACCGGTATGAACAACCTGCTTGCTATCTCTACAGTAAGGATCAAGACTGAAGATCAGCTTCGTCAGGTACTCGGATTCCTTAATGACCTTAACGACGGCGAGATGATGAACCTTATCGACTATGGTTTCGAAGGCGTTACATGGGAAAAGGATGAGGACGGATATATCCATCTTTACAGCGCTGATGAGCTTGAAGGCAATGGTGTAAGCGGCAAGTACCGCAATGGTTTCAACCAGGTTATCCCTTACTTCACAGCTCCTCAGAATGACCGTACCATCACTGTTCCTCCTGCAAATACAGTTATCACTATTCTTGAGCAGCAGCTCTATGCTGATGACATTCAGTACTGCGTTCCCAACTACGGCGCAAGCTACACTTCCGATACTTACGTAGCTCAGGGCGGCGACCTTGACAAGATCATCGCTGATGCACAGCTTGCTTTCATCGTTGGCGAGATCGACGAGTCAGCTCTGAATGAAGCTATCAAGACTTGGAAGCAGGGCGGCGGAGATCAGGTTACCAAGGAAATGAACGCACTGTACCACAAATAATCCGTTGTAATTGCCCGCTTGGCCGGGAAAATACAAACGTATTCGGGCGGCATACATCACTGTGTGCCGCCTGTTTTAGACTTGGGCCCGGGGGTTAGCCAAAAAGAATCGGAAAGGGGAAGGTATAAATGGAAATCAGGATCAGCGGGATTGAGAAGAGTTCGGTGGCGGCTGCGTGGGATGCGGTTGCCGGGGCAGATGCGTATGGTTTGTTCTGGGCGGATGCCGACAGCGATACGATGAAATATGAGAAAGTGTGTGAAGGGGCCGGGACGGAGTATAAATTGAAGGTCTCCACCCACATTCCGTACTGGTTCTATGCCGAAGCATACAAGGACGGCGAGATGGTTGCAAGGAGCGGGAAAATCAAGGCGGAGCCGTCTTATCACCTTGAGCCGCAGCTTGAGAAGCTTGACAGAGGGCTTGTAGCCATCAATACCGGCGAGGGTATTTTTGTGGCCTGGAGAATGTTCAGGGATGAGGCGAAAGGTGCTGTCAAGGAGAGGCTGACAGGAACGGATTACCGTCTGTACAGGAAGCGTCCGGGTGAAGGAGAGGTAGCTGTTGCACTTGTCACGGACTCAACCAACTATCTTGACAAGGATGGACGGGAAGGCGATTCTTATTGCGTTGCACCGGTATATGGTCAGGCAGCAGATTCTGACAGTGTTGCGCCTGTAAACGATCAGGCAACAGAAGGAGCAAGATCGAAGTATGTCAAGGTTGTAAAGGGCGGAAAGAATTATCTAGAGATTCCTTTAAAGAAGCCTGCCGACGGTGTGACACCGAAGGGTGATGCATATACTTATTCCGCAAATGATATGAGCATCGGTGATGTGGATGGCGACGGCGAGCTGGAATATTTCGTAAAATGGGATCCCTCCAATTCCCATGATGTTTCACACAGGGGCTATACGGGAAACTGCTATATTGATTGCTACAAGCTGGACGGAAGGCTTTTGTGGCGTCTGGATATGGGTGTGAATATCCGTGCGGGTGCGCATTATACACAGTTCATGGTTTATGATTTTGACGGGGACGGGAAGGCCGAGATGTCGGTAAAGACTGCTCCCGGTACAAAAATGACGATCTTTGACGATAACGGAAATATCATTTCCGAGAAATATATAACGCTGCCGAATGAAGGAGTATATTGTGACTCCGGATATGTGACCTCCGAAAACTCCGCTAACTCAGTAACGGTTGCCGATGCGTCACATGGCATGCGTAAGGCATCAAACGAAGACAATTACGTCTGCTCGGCGGACGATTATTATGAATATACGGTGAAGCGCTTTATGAACTGGCGTGAACATGAGGAAGTGAAGAACGGTCATTGGCCGGATACGCTTGAAGAGTGCTTCGGAATACCGAAAAAATATGAGTATCCTCTTTCGAGAGAGGATGCTTGCAAGCTTGCGGATTATTTTATCGATGAATTTGCTCCGGCAAAGGATGAGAGAAATAAGCTGAGAGAGTTTGAGGGCTTTATTTACGAAGGTCCTGAGTATCTGACCATGTTCTCGGGAATGGGTGAGGAGCTTGAGACCATCGAATTTCCTGTGCCGAGGGACGATGACGGTCTGATGTGGGGTGATTATGTCTGGAAGCGTATCGAGCCCTGCAACCGCGTTGACAGGTTCCAGTCGGGCGTAGCATACCTTGACGGTGAGCACCCGTATCTGCTGATCTGCAGGGGTTATTACACAAGATCCACGATCACCGCCTATCGTTTCGTGAACGGTCATCATGAACAGTATTTCAAGGTGGATTCGGGACATGTTCCGATCGATAATCCTTTCAGGTCACACAGCGGCGCAGACGGCACGGATCCCGTTTACGGCTGCATCACGGGCCAGGGAGACCACAGCCTGTCGGTTGCGGATGTTGATTTTGACGGCTGCGACGAGATCATTTACGGAGCCTGCACGATAGACAATGATGGCAGCGTTCTTTATTCATCGAAGGATCGGATGCCTGACGGAAGGCTTGTGAAGCTCGGACACGGCGATTCGATGCATGTGGCAAGGATCGATCCCGACAGGCCCGGATTTGAGATATTTAATGTATTTGAAGGCGCTTCAAGCGTGCCTTACGGATTTGCACTGAGGG
>JAGCZE010000236.1 GCA_017960415.1 Lachnospiraceae bacterium | reverse complement strand
GTTCGCACCTCAATTATACCATAAACCGGTGAGGAGTTGTTTGATTCTAAGCAAAAAGAAATGCCGTACTTTTGCGGCTTTCGGCGTTTTGCAAACGCCTATTGTCTTAATAATGGGGAGGAGATCATAAGCCATGAAAAATTGGAAAAATTGGCAGATCATTCTGTTTGTGGCACTTTGCATATGCCTGAACATAGGCGGCAAACTCCTTGCAGGCTGGCTGGAGCTGCCTTTGTGGGCGGATTCGGTCGGTACCGCTCTGTGCGCCTACGTTGCCGGTCCGGTTTGCGGTGCGCTTGTCGGCGTGACGGGCAATCTGTCATATTGTGTGGTCAACAGCCTTTCAGCAGCTTATTCCGTTACAAGTATCGCGCTTGGCATCATAATCGGTATTGCGGCACGCAGGAACTGGTTCGACAGATTCTACGGGTTTATGAAAGCCGCTTCATTGGCGATGCTTACGGCGCTGATCGTTTCGGTACCGATAAATATGCTGTTTGATGACGGTTACACCGGCAATAAATGGGGGGACGGTGTGATCGATTACCTTCTGAAAAAGGAATGGCCGCTTATTCTGTGCGGCATTTTAGGGCAGCTGGCTATCGAGTTCGTCGACAAGGTGCTTACGATCTCAGCCGTATATATAGTTATTTTGCTCCGGCGTCGGAATGAAAAACGGAACAATGAAAATGAAGCTCATAATGTAAGTAAGACCGCAGCTGCGATCCTTTGTATCGTGACGGGCCTGGGTCTGGCCATGCAGACGTCGACAAGCGCGCAAGCGGCTGTAATGAACGGGGCACCGGATTACAACGATTATGTTCAGAGCATATACAGCAACAACAACGGCCTGCCTTGCGGCGAGGCCAATGATATCGTCCAGACCAATGACGGCGTTCTGTGGATCGGTACCTATGCGGGTCTGTACCGCTACAACGGCCGTGAATTCAGGTGGGTGGCGGATTATGAATCGGTAAAGAATGTTAACTGTCTTTATGTGGATGAAGAGGGACGTCTGTGGATCGGTACCAACGACAACGGATTATCTATCGTTATACGTGAAAAGGTTGTCAATGTTCTTGATCAGTCCAGCGGGCTTCCTTCCAATTCTGTACGAAGCATCATCAGATCTTCAAACGGTTATTACTATGTCGGCACATCCGGCAGCATGCAGGTCATTGTTATGAATAACGGACTCAAGGCCGTAAGGACTCTTGAGGATGTGAACAATGTAGACAGCATTACTGCGGACCAGAACGGACATGTTGCGGCTGTTACATCGGTCGGAGAGCTTTTCCTGTTAAAAGATGAAAATATCAAATGTTCGGCGACACTTCCGGAGGGCTCTGAAATATACAATTGCTGCGCATTTGCCCCCGACGGGACTCTGATGGTAGGAACCTCCGCCAATAATATCTACTGTTTTGATGTTTCAGGTGACTCTTTTGTTCAGAAGGACATTATTACCTGTCAGGATGTGATCAATATCAATAACCTGCAATATTTAAGCGACGGGACATTATTCATACTTTCGGACAATGGAGTTTCCTATGTGGACACAGAAGGATACCACCTGCTGAATACAAACGATTTTAACAATTCCATCGACAATATGCTGTACGACTATCAGGGCAACCTGTGGTTCACATCCTCGAGACTCGGCCTTCTCAGGCTTGCGAAATCTCCTTTCAAGGATGTCTACGGTTCGGCCGGTATGGAAAGAAAGGTCGTCAATGCCGTAGTCGGTTGGCAGGACGGCTATTACATCGGTACCGATGTGGGGCTTGATGTGGTCGACAAAGCCTGCCGTAATGAAATAAAAAATAAAATGACCGAAGAACTTGAGGGCCGGAGGATCCGCTGTATGTACAAGGATGGGCAGGATCATCTTTGGATATGTACTTACGGCAAGGGCCTGATCGAATATGCTCCGGACGGAACAACATGGTATTACAATTCCGAAACCGGCTGCTTCGGAAACCGCGCCCGTATCGTGACCGGACTTACGGACGGCACGATCCTGGCATCAGGTGATACGGGACTCAGCTTTATCAAGGATCACAAGATCATAAATACTGTCGGCTATGAGGAAGGACATATCAATTCCACGATACTGACCCTGACAGAACGCGGTGACGGAACTATCCTTGCAGGTACGGACGGCGACGGTATTGCGGTGATCAAGAACGGCAAAGTTGCGGAAATGCTTACCGGTGAAGACGGCCTGAGCAGCGGTGTCATACTGCGTACTGTCAAGGATCCGAAATCCGAGGGCGTATTTATTGTTACGAGCAACGGTCTGTGCTATCTTGATCCGGACGGTTCCATACGTACGCTGAAGAATTTCCCTTATTACAACAACTACGATATCTGGGTAAAGGACGAGGACACACTGTTTGTTATGTCCAGTGCCGGAATCTATGTCGGAGAGCGCGATAAGCTGGTTACCGACAGCGAGCATGCATGGGAACTGCTTGACGCCAGACGCGGACTCGGAACTTCACTGACCGCGAATTCATGGGATTATTATGACGAAAAGGGTGAGTTGTTCCTTTCGTGCGGAACAGGCGTTTATATCATAGATGTGGATAAATATAACAGCGATGTACGTTCTTACCGCATGCAGCTGGCTTCGGTAAAGCTTGACGATGTGCCGCAGCCGATCGCACGAAGAGGAGCGATCACTGTTGGCCAGGGTGTTGACCGCGTCGAGCTCTTCCCTGAGATACTCAATTATACGATCCAGGAACCCAATGTGGGATATTTTCTGGAAGGTTTTGATAAAAAACCTACGATAGTTGCCCAGAACAACCTGAATAACATTATTTACGACAATCTGCCGGCAGGCACGTATACCTTCCACCTGGCTATCTACGACAGTGCGGGGGAGAAGGCTCTCGAAGAGAGGACTTTTGAGCTGATAAAAACAGGCGAGCTGTATGAACAGCCGTATTTCCTGTTTTATATGCTGCTCGTCCTTTCGCTGATCCTTATCTGGTTTACGTGGTTTGTGGTACAAAGACAGTTGAACCAGCAGCAGATCAAGCTGAACATGGCCAACGAGACGGTTATGGCTATCGCCAATGCGGTTGATGCCAAGGATGTGCGTACACACCAGCATTCAATGCGTGTGGCCGAATATTCTGTGCTGATCGCAGAGGAGATGAACTGTTATAAGGGCTGGCAGAAGGACAAAGAGCTTGCCAATCTGAAAAAGGCCGCACAGCTGCATGATATCGGAAAGATAGGAGTCCCGGACAATGTTTTGAACAAGGTCGGACGTCTGACTGATGAAGAATATGCACAGATGAAGTCCCACGTAAACCGCGGTGCGGACATCCTGAAGGATTTCACCTTGATAGAGCACGTTGAGGAAGGTGCGCGATACCATCATGAGAGATATGACGGAAGAGGGTATCCGGACGGCCTGAAAGGCGAAGAGATACCTTTGATCGGAAGGATCATAGGTGTGGCTGATGCTCTTGATGCGATGACTTCAAACCGTGTTTACCGTAACCATATGGATACAGATTATGTCTTGAACGAGATGCAGCGCGGAAGGGGTACACAGTTCGATCCCGATGCCATTGACGCATTTTTCCGTCTGGTTGATAAAGGCACGATCAATCTTGCCGAAATCTATACTCAGAAGAGTTCCGAGATCATTGAAGTCGATCAGGAGACGAAGGAGAAGCTTGAACGCCGCGTAGAAGAGGACAAGAAGATCCAGGAAAACAAGATGCATAACGAAAGCAAGAAAGAACTGACACCGGAGAAAGGAGCGGACGTATGAAACGTGTATACATTATCACGGCAGCGACCTGCCTGGTCATACTGGCTGCGTTTCTCTGTTGCTTCAGGCTCTTGAATCTTTCGGGCGGCAGGGAGCATCTGACTGTCGGATTTATTTACGATAATGATGAAAGTACGCCGTATACCTACAACTTTTCACTTGCGAAGGATGCGGTTCAGAAGAAATATGGTGACCGGGTGAACATCCTGACATGCAGCAATGTACTGGACGACGAGATGGAAGAACCTTTAAGGGAACTGGCGGGAAAAGGCTGTGACATCATATTCTTTAACGGATACAGCGAACTGGTAATGAAGCTTGCTCCCGATTATCCGGACATTCAGTTCTGCCAGACTTCATACATGGATATGAACGGAGTAACGGTTCCGGATAATTATCATACTTTTAAAGGCGAAGCTTATCAGGGACGGTATGTAAGCGGTATCGCAGCCGGCATGAAGATAAAGCAGATGATCTCGGAGGGCATTATTTCCGAAGATCAGGCTGTTGTTGGATTTGTCGCTGCATTTCCGACCTCGGAAGTTATTTCCGGATACACCGCTTTCCTGCTGGGTGTACGTTCCGTGGTACCTACGGCCAAAATGCGTGTCAGCTATACACAGACCTGGAGCAGCTATGCTCTGGAGAAGAAGGCTGCACAGAATCTGATCGATGACGGATGCGTGATCATCTCACAGCATACCGATACGATCGGTCCGGCTCTTGCCTGCGAGGAAGCTTCCGAAACCCGCAATGTGTATTTTGTCGGCTATAATCAAAGCATGTCCGAGGTAGCACCGGGTTCGTCGCTCGTTACGGCGAGGATCTGCTGGGAGCCTTACGTGCTTGCGGCTGTTGAGGCCATCATTAATGACCGGAATATCGAAAAGACTCTCTCCGGACATGGACGTATTCACGGAAATGATATATCTGCCGGATTTGAAGAAGACTGGGTTGAGATGGATGACCTGAACCTGCAGGTTGCTGCACCCGGAACCAAGGAAGCTATGGACAATGCCATAAACAGGTTCAAACGCGGCAATACGGATTTTGTGTTCAAGGGCGATTATAAGGGTGTCGATCCTTCTGATCCGTCCCAAACCTGCGATCTGAAAGACGGATATACAGAGAATAAAAATACGTCTTATCCGCTGTTCCATTATATCCTTACGGATATCATAACGATCGTGGAGTGACCGGTAAATATTTGCAGGAATGAGCGTGAATCATCGATGACACAGGAAGAAAAAAAGCCGGATAATCAGAGAAGTTTGAATGACCGGCTGATGAAGGCGTTGAAAGCGGTAAATACTCTATCCGGCAGGTCTTTGGAGGAGGCAGATCTCAAAAAGCACCGCCGGACTTCAGAATGGGCGGGAAGACTTGCTGCGCCGAAGGGGAATATCATTATACAACATTTTATGACCGGGGATATACCTTGTGAAGAGGTAACACCCGAATTTGCCCACAATCCTCATTATGCGATACTGTACGTGCATGGCGGCGGATATATCAGCGGAGGACTCGGATATTCAAGGATACTCGCTGCCAAGATGGCAGTCGCCACCGGATTTACGACTTTTTCCTTTGAATACCGCTTAGCTCCCGAGCATCCTTAT
This sequence comes from Lachnospiraceae bacterium, assembly GCA_017960415.1. The sequence continues at coordinate 1,140 of JAGCZE010000236.1, read as the reverse complement.
CCGGCACAGTTGACGGATGCCATGAGTGTTTGGAATTATCTGACGGCAGAACGGTACCGGCCGGATCATATCCTTCTTGCGGGAGACTCAGCGGGCGGGAATATGGCATTGTGCATGGTGCAGAAAATGAAGACGGAGTCGCGTGAACTCCCCGGCAACATATTGCTGTTCAGTCCGTGGACCGATATGACGGGCACTGCGGCATCTTATGAAACAAATAAGGAAACGGATCCGATACTGACCCGGGAGTATATTACTGATGCTGCAAAGGCATATATCGCCGGAGCGGGCGAACCGGAAGAACCCAGATTCAGTCCGTTGTACGGAGACTTTTCGGATTTTCCGCCTGTTTTGATCATGGCAGGTAAAAATGAAATACTTCTAGATGACAGCATTCGTCTGAAAGAAAGAATAGAGAGCGTGGGTGGAAAGGTCCGGCTCGACATTGAGGAAAAGGGCTGGCACGTATACCAGCAGATGCCGATACGTATTGCCGACAGGGCAATGAAGAGACTCTCGGCATATGTGAGTGCCCAGATTTACGGACAATAAGGATAAACTGTGAGGTCAACTTATAGATGGAAAGTGAGAATTGGTATAAACTGGATAATGTCGCTAAAGTATTCCTGGCAACTGTTTCTAAGCGGGATACCAGAACTTTTCGCGTAAGCTGTACCCTTAAGGAAAAGATCGTTCACGACCTGCTTCAGGAAGCTGTTCTGCTGGCAATTCAGGACCGCCCTCAGATGCAGGTACGCATACGCCGCGGTGTCTTCTGGCATTATATGGAGGATACCGACATTATTCCGAAGGTATATGAGGAACATGACCGGATATGTCCGCTTTTGTATGTTCCGGCAAAAGCAATGCTGCACTATCAGGTTACTTATTTTGAAAACCGCATCAATCTCGAGATGTTCCATGCATTGGCCGACGGTACGGGAGGAATGGAGTTTCTGAATATTCTGGTCCTTCATTACCTTCAGCTCAGATACCCCGGAGAGATCGAAGATATGGCGATCCACTCGGGCGCTTCAACCGCCGATCTGAGCCAGGACAGCTACAGGCAGTTTTTCGGGAAAATGGGACTTAAAAAAGAATCCGATCAGAAAAAAGCCTATCAGCCCGGCGGGTTAAAGT
>JAGCZE010000235.1 GCA_017960415.1 Lachnospiraceae bacterium | reverse complement strand
TGCAGCAGCTTCAGATATACCTCGCGCAACTCCTCTGACGAAATCGGCAGGAGTCCGTCTTCATCATCCTGAGGTTCAAACAGCGGTGACAGCTTCGAGGTCAGCTCCGTATAGGAGAACATAAGCCGTTCCAGATCGTTCCCGAGTTCAATGAGCCTGCCCAGTCTTCCGGCCTTTTCAAGCTCAGCAGCCATTTCACCTATCTTTAATGCACCTATTACTCTTGAAGTACTCTTCAGAGCATGCAGCTTGAAAGTGAGATTCTTGATATCACGAACCTTCCAGAAATCCCTGATATCCTTCTCATTCTTCTCGGAAGCCTCGCTGTACATCTTCAATGTATTCAGGTACGACTCCGCATCGCCGCAGCGCTAAAGGAAAGTATTTTATAGGCAATGACATAAAAACAGGAGCCACCGCACATCAATTTCTGTGCGGCAGCCCCGTAACTAAGTCAATATTCTAAACCAAATCAGTGCCGATTGTTGCGGCGACGATTGCGGCGTCTTGCGATCGACTGGTCTTCCTCGTCAATGATCTTCAGCTCGCGTTTTGCAACCAGCTGGTCCTTCTTTAAGAATCTCATATCATTGCCGAATCTTACTTCTATCAGCTTGACATCCGAATTATCATATACTTCACCCTCACCGTAGATAGTGTGATATACGATATCATGTTCCTGAAGACGCTCAATAGCCTCTCTTAAAGCCCTCTTTTCATCGGACTCGGCCTTCATCGATGCATTGGCACCCTCTGTATACTCATCATCAACGGAGTTCCTGTAATAGATCTCGCTTCTGACATCTTCCCTGACATTTCTCTCGGAATCAGACTTCTTGATCTGAGGCAGTTTACGGTTCGAATTGGATGTACCGCCCAGGTTGATCTTCTTCAGAAAATCGATCTTGCGTGATGTATTGGTACCGTTGGCCTTCCTGCTTCCGAGAAGCTTGAATACCATAAGTCCGATCAAACCGACAACACCGATGATAACCACAATAAGGATAACCTTAAGTATTCCGCCCTTGTCATTCGGAGTGGTATTGTCCGAAGGGACAAGCGGCTGTGTGGGTGTGGGCTGTGATGTAGGAGCCGAAGTCGCTGTGGGTGCAGGTGTGGGTGTAGGGGTAGGAAGAGGTGTCGGCGAAGGTGTTATGGCCGAGTTTTCATCCTTTGAAAGATATGTACTCGTCGAATAACCTTCATATTCCTTGCCGTCTCTCGTAACTCTTATGTGATACCAGACATTGCCCGAAGCGGCAACCGCCTCATCCAGTATGATAACCTCTTCCTGTGCGGTCAGCTGCAGGTTCGACTTGTCTTCAAGAGTTACCTTATCATATTCCTCGCCCGGGCCCAAACGTACATTAACCCTTGCGGTTGCGATACCTTTATAATGAATCCAGTTATCACCCTCGTCACTAGCATATACTTTTGTGATTCCGAAGCACATCAGCAGTGAAAAGAGTGCTAACAGAAGCAGTAATCTTTTTTTCATTCCAAATAATCCTCCGTGCAGATTATTATTATTGTACCAATCATCTGAATATAAGTCAATGCAATCCTAAAAGTCGTTCAGGGATACGGTCATGACGTTGTCTGCCTTCGCTTCTTTTGTCAGCTCGGGCGTAAAGCCGGTCTTTGAGAAAATACACAGCTTCGCAGGTTTGATACCTGCCTGGGTGATCAGCTCCTTCATCTCCTCATACCGGTCAACATCGGTCTTTTTATCCGAATAAACACAGGTTGCGACGAGTATGTTCTCATCGGGATCCATTCCGATAACATCGAGAATACCGTTCTTGCCGAACCAGTAATGCCACTCGTTGTAATTCTTTCCGAGCTTGCGGTATTTCGACATGATATCAAGGTATTCACGGCATACGTCGGCAAATGCAGTCCTCATGAAGCGGTCAAAATCCGGCACAACAGCCTCATTGTACACACTTTTGCCCTCTCCTGTCTCGATCTTCGAAACATTGGGAAATACATATGCATAATAGAAATTTATAAAATTGTCTTTGATCCTGTAAAGACCCTTCTTAGTATTCTCACTGTTTCTGACATTGATCGAATAGACTTTCTCAACGATATCCATCTCGATCAGGTTCTTGATATAAACACTGATCTTGGCCCGGTTGAAGCCTGTATATTCGTAAATATCGTTCAGCTTGATCCTTCCGCTGGCAAGGGCCGTAAGGATAGTGTTGTAAGCCCCGAGTTCTCTGAGTTCAAGCTTTAACTGGTATTCTGCCTCATTCTTCAGAACGCTGTCGGGCGAGAAAAACAGATTGATCATATTCTCGCGGATACGCCTGTTCTCCTGCCACAGCTTCATATATTTCGGTACACCGCCCAGAAGCGCGCGTATCACAACACAATCCGAGGCTGATACCTTCGGGAACCATGTTACGGTGTCGGCAAATGTAAGTTCCTTGAGTTTGATTATTCCGGTTATGGCCCTGGCAAATTCTTTGTATTCAAGGATCATCGCATTCTCAACCCAGTTGATCGATGAAGAAAGCAACAGGATCATGTATTTACCGTACTTTTCTTCATTTCCGACAATGCTGAGCAGAGAAGCCATGAGCTGCTGGTTCATGGCATAGTGGAACTCATCGATAATAAGGATCTTCTTCCCGTTCGTCTGCGCGGACTCAGATCCATCCTGCTCCTTGCCTTTATCGCTGCCCTGTTTTGCGGATCCGGAAAGGTCAAAACTGCCGGCAAACATATCTTCTATGCGCCGCTCCTGCTCCGCTTCGCTGACCATGACAGACTGATAATAGCTGTGATCCCTGCCTTCCGAAAAGTTGAGCGCAAGGGCGGTCTTTCCGATACCTTCCCTTCCATACAGCACAAGCAGATTGCTGTGGTCGCTTGCGTATATAGACTCAAGCTGCTTCAACTCTTCTTTTCTACCAATAAACATAACCCCTCCAAAGATATGTTACATTTTCACCGGAACCGTAACCGCAAGCAGATCCATGATGCGGTCAAGAGCCCTGTATGTGAGCGAGATAAGTTCGATCCAGGCTTTCTGAAGCTCCTTATTCTCTTCCGTAATGATCTTATTGTCGTGATAAAAGGTGTTAAACCTGTTGGAAATATCGTAAATAAAGGAACAAAGCTTATGGGGTGCCAGTTCGTCCGAGGCATGCCTGATCGACTGTGCAAAATCGGTCAATCCCAGCATCAGCTCCCTTTCACTCGAGGAAACTTCCCTGTTGCTGCAAAGCGCCTTGAGGGCTTCCGTATCAAAGTTTTTGAAGTTTCTTATCTCGTCGTCGCTGAGCCCGCATTTTTCAAGTATCGAACGTATCCTGACCATCGTATACAGGATATAAGGACCTGTATTGCCTTCAAATGAAGCAAATCTGTCCATATCGAAATTGTAGTCCTTTGTGGCCTGATTCGACAGGTCGCCGTATTTCACGGCTGCAAGACCTACTATCCTCGATATC
>JAGCZE010000022.1 GCA_017960415.1 Lachnospiraceae bacterium | reverse complement strand
CGTAGGCAAAAGCATGAGGTTGCTGATCATCTATATTGTGGCCTCTTTGCTGACCAATCTTGGCTCAAATATGATCGGTGTACTCGAGAGCTATATCAACAACTGGATCGCGCAGCATATTACCTTTGATATGCGCAACCAGATGTACGGGCATCTGCAAGGCATGTCGCACAGGTTCTTCACTACGAACAATCAGGGCGATATCATTACGAGAATGACGAGCGATATTGACGGGGTTGAGAGCGTTATCACGAATACGTTCAGACAGATACTTTCGAACTCGATCACGCTGGTATTCGCGATCATCGCAATGTTCCAGAAAAACTGGATCCTGGCACTGCTGGGAATTGCGGTGATCCCGCTGTTTGTGATCCCCACAAGGAAAGCCGGAAAAACCCGTTGGACGCTGACACGCGATGCACAGGAATGTAACGACAGGATCAACGGTATCTTAAATGAAAAGCTTTCGGTCAGCGGCCAGCTGCTGGTCAAGCTGTTCTGCAAGGAAAATGTTGAGATGGAGGCTTACCGCGAAGTCAATTCTCAGATGGTCAAGCTCAATATCAAGGAGCGTATGGCAGGCCGCTGGTTCTTCGTGGTCCTGAATACGGTCACAAATATCGGACCTATGCTGCTGTACCTTGTCGGCGGTATCCTGATCATGAAATATGACAGTAACCTGACAGTCGGTGATATCACGGTTCTTGTGGCATTGCTCGGAAGAACGTATATGCCGGTCAATTCACTTCTCAACATTCAGGTTGACTGGATGCGCTCGATGGCGCTGTTTACACGTATTTTCGATTATTTCGATATGCCGCGTGAGATCGAAAATGCAGAGCATCCGGCAATTCCCTCGAAGACTACGGGACGCGTGGACTTTAAACATGTAAACTTCTCATATGACCCTGACAGGCAGATCCTAAAGGATGTTACATTTACGCTTGAAAGCGGGAAGTCTATCGCAATTGTCGGGCCTTCGGGATCGGGCAAGAGTACGATCATCAATCTGATCCCGAGACTGTATGATGTCTGTGGCGGCGAGGTTGATTTCGACGGTGTGGACGTGCGGCAGATCGATCTGACATACCTGCGACGGAATGTGGGTGTGGTATCCCAGGAGACCTATCTGTTCAACGGCACCATAAGGGAGAATCTGCTTTATGCGAAGCCTGATGCGTCTGAAGAGGATTTGATCAAGGCGTGTGAGAAGGCGAATATTTACGACTTTATAAAGGCCCAGGAGGATGGTTTCGATACGATGGTCGGCAACCGCGGCCTGAAGCTCTCGGGAGGCGAGAAACAGAGGATTTCCATCGCCAGAGTACTCTTAAAAGACCCGGCACTGCTGATATTCGACGAAGCAACCTCGGCTCTCGATTCGATTTCCGAAAGCAAGATACAGGAAGCTATCGATCCGATCATCGAGTCGCGTACAAGCATCCTGATCGCTCACAGACTGTCCACGATCCTTGCGGCGGATGAAATCCTGGTAGTCAAGGACGGAGAGATCGTAGAGCGCGGCAAGCATTCGGAGCTCGTTGGTCTCGGAGGTGTATATACAGAGCTTTATAATACGCAGTTTAAGAAGATCAGTGAGGCATAAGGAAATATATGAATTTGAAAACTGAGTGAAGAGTTTTGAATAAATCCGGAAAGAACATAGATCGAAAACAGTTTGCAGAAACACGAGAGGAGACCTTTTATGAGAAAACTCAGATTATTACTTTTATTTGTTGCTTTGACTTTGGTTATCGGGGTTCTGCCTTCGGTAAAGGCTCAGGCTGTCGATGAGGAATTTTCTACTGATGATGGCTTTATTTTCCGGGTACAGGGTTATTATAACACTCCTGTATATGATCTGGCCGGCTATACCGGAAAGAATCCGGATGTTGTGATCCCGGAGTATGTGGACAATGAGAAGTATGGCAAGAGGCCTGTAATGAGGATCGCAAAAGGGGCTTTTAAGGATAATACAAGCATTGAAACGGTTTCAATTCCCGCATCTGTGACCACTATCGGAAAAGAAGCATTCATGGGATGTACTTCTCTGAAAAAGGTGACCTTCGAAGGTGACAATCACCGGTGGGCTATAGACAATATTAAGCATAACAGTTCTTATCTGACCGTCAATGATAGGGTGTTTGCCGATTGTACGAAACTGACCGATTTTGAAATACTCTACGGAGTGGATGTTACGTCCGGTGAGGATATTTTTGCGGTTTCGGGCTTGAAACACATAAAGATCGTTCTCTGCGGATGGACACAGAATATCCCCAAGATATTTAACAATTGTCCCGAACTTGAGGTTGTGGATATAGATTGTGAATCATATGAGCCCGGATATTCAAAACGCCCGGGGCTTAATTCGATGACCGGTCTGCCCAAACTTAAGGAAATAAATGTTTATGGTATTGAAAATAACGGAACCCTGGGAATTGATTACGGAAGCAGCTCTTCCGACCATATAGAGAAGGAAGACTGTCCTTCGCTGGAATATGTAAATATTTATTACAGTGCAGAAGCTGTCGGGGTGACCGCTCATGCATTTGCAAATACCGAACAGACATCGTCCGATCCTTCCGTTGTATTGATCGAAGGAAATAAAACGAGCGGATATTATTACCGAATCAAAGGTGCAGGCGTGGCAGAAGTAAGCTGTGATGCGGCAACGTT
>JAGCZE010000234.1 GCA_017960415.1 Lachnospiraceae bacterium | reverse complement strand
TGCCGCAGAAGACCGCACCCGGTCTTGATCTTTCATCACCCGATTCAATAGCCCAGGCCAAGCAGGCAGCCAATATGGTAGCTATGATGAAGGCAGCAGCAAACGCACCCGCCGGAGCAGGTCAGTTCATGAATATGGGTGCAGGAATGCAGGGACTTAACGGACAGCCCATGATGAACCAGGGATTGAACGGTCAGCCCATGATGAATCAGGGATTTGCGCAGCAGCCCATGCAGAGCCCCGTTTCCCCCACCGATCCGACAGGCGGTCCCATACCTATGCAGGCAGCGTCCGCAGCTGCGGGAGCACAGGTCACATGTCCCTTCTGCGATGCGGTCATGGTTCCCGTTAACGGAAAGTGTTCCGTATGTGAAGGCGTTCTCTAAGCAGGTTTGTTCCGACAATAATTCAGGGCCCGGAGATCCGGGCCCTGTTTTTTGTTATCTGTTTTGTTTATTCTTCGGAAGCGGCTTTGCTGTCAGATCTGCTCCATATGATCATCACAGGTATAGCCACGGCAAGGAGCGCTATGCACATTGCGATCATTCCGATGGGAAGATCAGTGGTCTTATTGTCAGGATTGATATATCCGCCAAGTATTGAGGGATTGGAATTATTGACCGCGTGCATAATCGCTGCAGGCCAGACGGATCCGCTCTTTTCGGTAATGAAGGTAAGAAGCACACCCATAAGCGTACAGAACACGCACATGCATGCGATACCGAGATAGGGAAATCCGGGATAATCAGTTCCGAAATTATGTCCGATACAGGTAAGCGGTGCATGCCAGAGTCCCCAGATCACGCCACCTATGATAAGCGCTCTCTTTCTGCCGGTGATCTTAAGAAGCTTGGGCATCATATAACCGCGCCATCCGCCCTCTTCACCGAATGCTGCAAAGGATCCTACAAATCCGGTCACGATCGCATATACCGGCATCATGAACAGCATTCTCTTCTCCATATCAAGAGTTACATAGTATTCAGGATCATACATCGACGGGCACATTGCAAGTTCTATCAGGTTGCTGAGTTCCATGTAGAGCCAGGGAACAAGGCATGCGAAGAAGAAATACTTCCACTTTCCGTCCTTTAGATATATTCCGAAATATGAATTGTTCTCACCGTCAAATCTGAATCCTTCCTTCGTGATCACTCTCGAAAGAACGTGACATATCACAGGAAACAGCATACCGAGAGCAACGAATGACTGTCTCATTGTTCCCATATCTTCCCATGTTGATCGGTCGGGATTTGCTACGAAGAACCAAAGAAAAGTAATAACAAATGTGAGTACGAGATAAATGATCAGCCTCTGTGTATCAGTGTATTCTCTCCCACTTCTTTTTGTATCATCACAAGCTTTGGTCATAGTCTTTGCTTCACTCATGCTCTCTCTCCTTTCTCTCATATATGCGCACGGAAATACGGTATGAGATGTAATAGACACAGAGAGTAATAAGCGGAGAAATGACCGCCATGAACATAAGTGCAAATGAATGCGTTTTTGCCCATTCAATTATGCGATTAAAATCTACTTTTTCAAAAACGTCCAGATTTCCGAAGAAAAGAAATGCCACAGCAAACCACGCCAGGACCTCAAGAATACCGGTCTTGATCATCTGTCCTTTTTCTTTTCCGAAGGCGACAAAAACAGGAAATTCGATGCTTGCGCCGATAAGTGCCAGCGAGAAAAGCTCGATCAAAAATGATGAAATGAGCATCAGGATATCCAGTACAGCGCCCTCCTGCAAAAACGCCATTGAGATTACGCACCATATCATGCAGATTGATAAAGCCGAATAAATGCAGATTCCTATGAAGACATACTTTTCCGCTATATATGTACGCTTCGAAAGAGGAGTTGCCGACAGATATGCATATATCTTGCTCTTCTCATCGTTTTGGATCACATTCGGAATCCACATAGCTATAAAAGCGATACACATGATCGGAAGCATCTGGGCCGGCATTGAAACCAGATATTCAAGAAAATTCATGACCTCGCCCTCGGAGTTTTCCATAAGCCAGGCGTCCGGTGTATCTGCGAAGGCCACGATCAGTTTTAGGATCACAAGCAGTACGGTAAAAACAGAAATGACCGCAACCTGTTTTTTGCCATTTATAGAAAGAAAATCCTTATATAATAATCCGCCCATCAGATGACACCTCTCTTTCTTTCGGCAATGTACAAAGAGAGACTATAACTGAACACACTGACTAAAAGCGCAATAATCAGGAATACATAGCCCTTGTCACGGAAATAATCCAACGGCTTCCAGAATGTGACCGAATCAAATCCCTGTTCCTCGATAAAAATCCGTATAAACACAGATTTAACGCCCTGAAACTTTATGATCACAAAAGAAAGAATGATCGTAAGCAGCGAAAAAACCTGGGCATACTGTTCTTTACCGTAACCGAGAATCACACAATACAGGATAACCAGGGCACTGTATATACTCAGTACGGATGCGCATGAAATGATGATCCCCAAAAAGCTTCCAAAGCTCATGATGTCCGTAATGGAACTGAGTACCAAAGCAAGAATTATATCCACTGCGGCTCCTATGGCACACAGGGTATAGATCGTCAGGAATCTTGAAAGCATTCTCTTTTTC
>JAGCZE010000233.1 GCA_017960415.1 Lachnospiraceae bacterium | reverse complement strand
TTCTTCCCGGTAATATTCCGCTATGAACGCTCCCTCAACCACCTTGTCCACATACTTGGGCATCAGCAATCTCTGTAGCAGAAACAGCAGAACAACCGTCAGGACCGCAGCCGCAACATACATAACGGCTTTTTTGCATTTTCCATTCATAAATAACTCCGTATCGATCAAAATACGATAATATACCCAGCCGCATCAGAAACGGTTGTAAATAAACTGCGACGCATCATATCCGATGCCATAGGTTCCGAACAGCAGCACCGCAAGGAACAGACCCAGCCAGATCAGATACCTCCAGCCGAACGCAAGTTTCGATATCCTGTCCCTGATCTCGTTGACATTCGAGGCGTGCCCGTCGGTCTGCAGCAGGCTCACCGTCAGTACTATGATCAGCCCGACCGCTATTATGATCATATCTGCAACCGTATATCCGAGATCGAAGAACGATCCGTCCCATATTATATGCCAGTTACCGGTCGTAAATATGCCGGCAAGGCTTTTTAAAAGTGTTGCGGGCGAAAGTGCCCAGTCAAACACATTCATGACACTGATGAGCAAGAAAGTCCTTATCATCTGGAACAGCTTCCATGCGTTCGATGAGGTAAATCCGTGCTTTTCCCTGAATTTTCGATAAGAGGGTTCAAGTATTTCGGAGATCATCAGCACCGCCCAATTCAGCAGTCCCCAGATCACGTAGTTCCAGCTTGCGCCGTGCCACAGGCCGGTTGCGAGCCACACTATAAACGATGCGGCAAATATCGGCAGATTCTTTCCTATGGACGGTGACATCTTCCGTTTGCAGAATTTCGAGAAGCTCTGCATCCATTTGGCCGTTGAAACCGAGAAGAAGAGATAAGTCCTGAACCAGTTGCACATGGACATATGCCATCTTCTCCAGTATTCCTTCAAAGACTTGGAAAAATACGGTCTGTCAAAGTTCTCCGTCAGTGTTATCCCAAGCATCTGTGCGGTTCCGATGGCAATATCGATACCACCCGAGAAGTCTGTATAAAGCTCCAGCGAGAACAGAAGCATTCCGAAAAATACATATGCTCCGTTATACTGCAGCGGATCCTGCATGATCTTACCGACACCGATCAGAATCCTGTCGGCGATCACCATTTTCTTGAAAAATCCCCACAATATCCGCTGCATTCCGTAAATGACATTTTGTTTGTCAAACTTATGGGATGCAAACAGAGTCTTCGAAAGATCCTCAAATTTGCTGATAGGGCCCTGTACGAGCTGCGGAAAGAACGAGATGAACAGAGCAAATTTGAAGAAATTGCGCTCTGCCGCGATATTTTCCCTGTTGACGTCTATCAGGTAGCCTATAGCCTGCAGCGTATAGAACGAAATACCCATCGGCATTATGAGCCCGAGTGTGTTATTTGCGATAAGCGGCTCAGTCCTGCCGAATACCGAAGCTATTCCGTTCAGGTTATCTATCAGAAATCCCAGATACTTCGCAAATATAAGAACCAGCAGTAAACAGACCACTCCCGCCGCAAACATGCGGGCTCTGATCTTCTGCTGCTTCTTTTTGAACTGCTTTACCGCTTCTTTTAAGGCTGCGGGATCCGGAACGCCGTTTTCATCCTTGTTATTTATATCCACACAAAAAAACGATTCGTAACGCACGCATCGCTTCTGTTTTTCCCTGTTATGCTCAATAGCCATTGCCGAAACATAGGCAATGGCAGTGATCAATGCAATATAAACAAGACATCCCGCTCCGGCCGTAAGATAGAACAGATAGCTGATAACCAGCAGGCAGTAAGGCTGTGCTTTCTTCGGGACCAGATAATACAGGATGACTGTCAGTATGAGAAAACCGATAAATTCATAAGATGTAAAGAACATCACCTTCAGAGGTCATTCAGACCCTTATTCCTCCTTGAGCTTCTCTATCAGAGCATAAATAGCCTTTACCGAATTGAAGTTCTCCGGAAGCAGGTATTTCGCTGAAATATTAATATCATAAGCATCATTTATCTCGGTAACAAGACGGACAATATCCATGGAATCAAGTATTGCATTGTCCATAAGTCCTTCCTGTGTCTCAAAATCGATATCGGGATGAATATCATTCAGTATTTCCAGTAATTCTTCCATTTTTATGCCTCCATGAAACTGCAGCTAAATAATTGCCAATAATTAACATCGTAGTATTATAGCACTACACATATGGGTTGTCAACACGACCGGCTCAAGGCTCGGAAGCCGCATATTGCGCATATTCTTCGGCTGTCATGATGAATACGGCATTCATATGGTTCTGTATATACCGGTTCTCGAACAGGGCCTTGCCGTATCTGCAGACGCCCGAGAGCGGATCCGCTACAATATAGTTTTCCTCATCCCAGCCGGACAGCGCCATACAGTGATTATTGTGCCGCCATATTATCTCGCGTCCGTTCACAAACCATACCGCAGTCGGGTACATCTCCTCCATATTCTTTGAAGCCCATACGATCGCCGGCCGCCGGTACTTATATACATACTGTTCGATCAGCTCATTCATATCGGTTTCGGAAATATCCACCGCAACATAACCGTATTCGTTATCTTTGAAAAATCTGTTGGCGGCATTTACTATAACCGGGGCATAACAGCCATAGGCCCCGTAGGCGTCGTAAGGGTCTCCGACAAACGCTTCCGACGGGTCCGTCTCGCCTATTGCACCCTTGGGCAGATATTGGTCGGTAATCAGGTATTTATCCACCTGAATCCCTAGGTAATTCAGCACCATCGTAAGGGTTACGGGCTCACATCCTCCCGGAAGTTCCGGAAGCTGAGGAATACAATTAACATCGAGTTCATACCTGTCGGGAACGCCGCTGTTTGTGCCATTGCCGGAATCGTCCGCATCATTTACAGACCCATTACGACCATTCGTGGAACCGGCCCGGCCGTTTTCACTGTTCCCGTCCGCAGCCGAACCGCCTTTACCCTCTGCATTGCCCGAGGTCTTTCCTCCGTTATCTTTCCTGCCGTTTTTTGAAGCATGCTCGGAAATGTAATTTATGTCATCATCGCCTATCCTGATCAACGCGTCATGTGATCCGTAAAAGTCCGAAGCGCTGCGCTGCCGGTAAATGCCCGCAAGAAGCAGAAGGATGACAACGCCCACGACACCCATCATCACAAGCGCCATCCTTCTGGTATCCGGAATCTGTTTTTTGATTCTTTTCGGACCGTAGGACATAACCGTTTACCTCAGCGTTCGTATTATTCCCGTATCCCCTCTTATTCTTCCTTTTCCTCCCTTGATGCCTCGTAAATGGCGATCTTCTCGTCGAGCGCTTCTTCCCACGAAGTCTTCTCGGGCCATTTTTCTGTATTAAATGTCTATCTTATCGCTTCAAAATAGAATTTCAGATTTTCCTGCAAATGAGGACTTAATGCTATGTAGTCCGGATGATACGACTCATTGTACATCAGGTATTCAAACATCCTCGCCCTGTCCTCGGTCGGATAGGTCTGGCTGTATGCATCGGCAAAATAAGTATCTTCATTGCTGCCGTCCTCATCAAATATGTATTTCCATATCGTCCTGCCGCTGACATAACTGTACTTGTAGCTATAATCCGAAGGTTTCAGTTCAAGCCAGTCATCTTCATATTCGGCATATCCGCTCAGGTCGGCACCCGAATCGATCCTTCCGTCGATCCAGTGGGAAATCTCATGTACCAATGTAGCCTTCAGGCTTGATGAGTAGTTCAGATCGAGCGCCAGAGCCCGTTCGTAATTGAATACCGAAGCAAGTGCGATCGCATCCGATATTGTATTACCCTCGTCATCTCTCTTCTCAAAGCCTCCGCACAGATAGATCGAGAGTGTTTTTATGCCTCCGTATCTGAGCTGTTCAAAGAAATCCTCAGGATAGATCGAAAGAACCTCATCGATCACATCCATCTGTTCGAGAACAACATCATAATCGGTATAGAGCTTCAGATCGTATGAGAAATCATTGGCAAAGATCTCTGTTCCGATATAGAAATAGAATCCGTATTTATCCTCAAGTTCCCTGCGTTTGTTCTCAACTTTTTCGGGTATATCGGTGAAACGTTTGAAATACTCGAAATATGTTCTGACCGTATCTGTGGCATAGTCCCATGCAAACAGCTTAGTATTGCCGTCATCATCGCAGTACTGGGTAAAATACAGTCCGTCTTCGGGATCAAAGGTATAATAAACACCTCTGAAGCCCAGATTACCGAGAGCATAATTGGAGATCATCTCTCCGGTGATCATTGAATAGCAGTAATGCTCCCAAATGCTCTCGTAGTTGAGTCCGTAGTAATAAGCCTCTGTCAGGATGATATCGCGGTCCCAATCGATCCGGATAGATTCGGTTTCATTGATATTTTCGATCCTGATCCGGCATATTGCTTCGGAAGCAGCCGGAAGTTCCTCTTCCGTTTCGGGATCGTACTGTGCCTCTCCGGGGAAAAGATTGTCCAAAGAGCATTCATAGATCTTTATGGAGTTGGGCACACCGCTCTGTACCCTTACTGCTTTGGTAATATCCGGAGAATAGATGTATCTGACGTTGGTAGCTGTTTTTCCGAGAAATTCGCCTGTTACCGAATTAAAATATAAGTGCAATGAGGCGTATTCATCGTCCGACTCTTCATATCCGTTTACGACAAATATCTCACTGTAAGGATCTTCGCGGAAATACATCGCCTTGTATCCTTCGCCGAAATACTCCTCTTTCAGCGTCTTAGTCTCGATATCGTAGCATCTGAGACGCTCGTCATCATCAATAAACCAGATATAACGTGAATCGGGAGATACAACAAAATTGCCGTGGGTCTGAAGTTCAAAGGCCGTCTGCAGCTTAAGTCTGTTGTCATAGACCATCATCACATCACGGTCATAATCATACAGCAGGAATGTCCCGTTCTTCATGGGATGGATCGCTGAATTATAGAAGCTCCAGCCTTCAAGCTCGAGTTCTATCACATCCCACTCAACAGGATCCACAGAGCACAGATGGAGCGGACCTTCTTCCCATACGGGCGGATCGCCGTAAGACTCATCATCGGTGTAATATTCATCATCATCGTCGTCTTCAGGATCCTGCTCGGTCAGGATATCCTTCAAAGCAGTTGTGTATTCGCCGGATTTCTTATTGTTGCTGCCATATACGGCAGTTTTGCTTGCGTATACGTATTCGTTCTGTCCGTTAACGTCATGATCGCTTCCGTATGCGTATCCGTTCTGTCCGTTAATGTCAAAGTTGCTGCCGTATCCAAATCCGTTCGGATCATCTTCGTCTTTGATCTTGTTTTTAAATACCAGCCGTCCGCCGATATACTCCACATCGGAATACGAAAGATCCGTAAATGCAGAATCTTTCAGGTATACGCCATCATCAGCGGTTGTTTCGAAGACATCCTGAACCTTCGGCATGGGTGTAGGTGTCGGGGTCGGCGTCGGAGTTGCCGTGGGGGCCGGCGTCGGAGTCGCTGTAGGCACAGGTGTAGCCGTAGCAGCTGCTTCAGGGGTAGGGGTTGCTTCAGGATTATCTTTTCCCCCCTTTGTACAGCCCGTAATAACCGCTGCCAGCAAAACCGCTGTCAGGATCATTGCGAATCCGCTGTATTTCCCCTTGCTTACAGCTTTTTCAGACTTATTCTTCCAGAACCGGATCTTCCCCATTTTTTCCTCCGCGCAATTACATATTTGTGTATCTGGTTATTTCTTTTTGGCCTGACGGTCTATGTATTTATTCTGTTTTGACCGCCCAAGTGGTCTGTCTGTTTCCGGTTTTTCAGCCGCCCGGGCGATCGGGCACATTTCCTGTTTTTCCCCGTTTCAGCAGATTCAGCCGATCACGTGGCCTTTATCCTTCATAACTTCGATCACCGAATCAACTTCCTTCTCGCATTCCTCGAGTGTGCCGGCTTCGACCATTACACGGATAACAGGCTCTGTTCCCGACTCACGTACCAGGATACGTCCGCCGTCCCCGAGTCTTTCTCCCGAAGCGGCAATAGCCTTCTTCACATCCTCATCTCCGAGTGTAGCAGCCTTATTACCGACACGTACATTCTTGAGAACCTGAGGGAATATCCTCATCGGGCTGGCAAGATCCGACAGCTTCATCTTCTTCTCAAGCATTACTTCCATGAGCTTCAATGAAGTCAGGACACCGTCACCGGTAACAGCATGCTTCCTGAAAATGATATGTCCGGAATTTTCTCCGCCGATAGAGAAATCATTGGCTGCCATACATTCGCTGACATACTTGTCACCGACCTTGGTCTTCTCATAGCCGATGGCAAGCTTGTCGAGAGCCTTGTAAAGACCGATATTTGACATGATCGTGGTAACAACGGTATTGCCGTTGAGCTCTCCGCGCTCCTTCATGTATGCTGCGCAAATATACATGATCTGGTCACCGTCGATCACATTACCCTTCTCATCAACCGCAAGACATCTGTCGGCATCTCCGTCGTATGCAAATCCCACATCCAGCTGGTTCTCAACGACGAATTTCTGAAGTCCCTCAATATGTGTCGAGCCGCAGCCTGTATTGATATTGGTGCCGTCAGGCTCATTTGAGATAACATAAGTCTTGGCACCAAGTGCATCAAATACGCCCTTGGCAACAGTTGTGGCCGAACCGTTGGCAAGATCGAGACCGACTCTCTTGTCCTTGAAGCTTCTGGTCGCAAGTGAGATCAGGTGTCCGATATAGCGGTTACGGCCGCTGGCATAATCCACGGTCCTTCCGATATGCTCTCCGGTCGCAAACGGAATATCCGGACCCATTCCGTCGATATAATTCTCGATCAGCTCCTCAACGCTGGCTTCCATCTTGTTGCCCTGTGAATTGATGAGCTTGATACCGTTATCGTAGAAAGGATTGTGGCTTGCGGAGATCATGATACCGCATTCGAAATCATCGCTTCTTACAAGGTATGAAACGCTGGCAGTGGTGGTAACATGGAGCAGATATGCGTCCGCGCCTGCTGCCGTAAGGCCCGCAACCAGTGAGTATTCAAACATATAGCTTGAACGGCGTGTATCCTTTCCTATAACGACCTTCGCCTTCTTGCCCGCATGTGCCCCGAAATACCAGCCAACATAAAGACCAACCTTGTATGCGTGCTCCACAGTCAGTTTAACATTTGCCTCTCCTCTGAAACTGTCCGTTCCAAAATATTTGCCCATTTTTCTTTTCCTCCTGAAAATTAATTAATTTAATACTTTCACATAGATCAAAACCGCCGCCGCAATATGCAGTATCAGTATCAGCGGCATACCGACAACAAAATACCAGTGCCTGGTCTTGTGCCTGAAAACATACATTCCGACAAGCGTACCGATACTGCCGCCGATCAGGCTGATCAGAAACAGGGTGCTTTCCCTGATCCTCCATGCATTATCCTTGGCTTTCTTCTTATCGGCTCCCATGATGGCGAAGCCGATGATGTTCATTATCGCAAGATATGCTATTATTATATATTTCAACATTTTTAGTCATTCCTTTACCTGTGCAGATTGGCCTCTGTCTTCGCTGCCGCATCAGGTCCGACCAATGCCCTGGCGATGGCAAGACCGAAGTCAATCGCAGTACCCATGGAACGACCGGTGATCACAGTTCCGGTGACCTTAACCGGCTCATTTACGTATATCGCGTCACCGAGCTTGGTCTCAAATCCGGGGAAGCATGTAACTTCGAGCCCGTCGACGATCCCGCTGGTCGCAAGCACCGTGGGTGCCGCACAGATCGCGCAGACGTATTTACCGGCTTCATAGTAGGACTTTACCATTTCGGTCACGGCTGCCGATCTGCCAAGGTTTTCGGTGCCGAGCTTTCCACCCGGAAGGATCACGGCATCAGCATCAGCAAATAAAGCGGAGTCGAAGGAATCAGGCGAAGCAAAGGACCTGTCCGAAACCACTTTTATCCCATGAGATCCTCTTACCGTCTCATCCCCGTATACTGAAGTCAGCACAACCTCGACACCTGCACGCATCAGCACGTCGGCTGTTGCCAGTGCCTCAACCTCTTCAAATCCATCAGCCAGCAAAATATAAACCTTACTCATTCTCAGTCTCCTTTATATGGTTTGAGATACACAAAATAATCTCTGCTTATGTGAGTTCAGATCCATAGTGTATTTTCCTCACTCACGAGGGGTCAGGTCCGCGATACACTCCACGGTCATACCGGTTATCGCGTATCCGTAAGACGAAACATCATTCTTTTCAACATTGTAGGTAATCCGGTAATTGGCGTCGGTTCTCTCGCTGTCGTCGTTCCAGCCCCATCCCCAGTAACCGTAATAAACGTCCTTTACGACCTTATATCCTTTTCCGTCTTTTTTGACCGTCATTTTGATCGTATCAAAATCGGTCTCGGTCTCGCCTTCCCAGATATAGAACTCCGGCTTGCCTTTGCTGTTGCGGTATACGGCCAAAAAGCCTTTCGCACTCTCCCAGCTCCCCTTCGGAAGCTTCTTGTACGATACGGCCTTACCGAACATCTTCTTTGTCATCTTTTTGATCCGGCTCGATGCAATGCTGTAAATGTACTCCCAGCCATTATCTCCGACCTCTGCGATCAGATGCTTGTCATCAAGAGGTGCAGTAAATGCGGCGGCGGTTGCCATCTCTATGTCGCTTAACACAACCTCGTAGCCCTCGCCCACAGAGAGATTCATGCCGAAAAGCATTACATATTCGTAGGTCGACATATTCGCAACCAGCTTCTTCACCTGCTTTTTCGCGGAAGCTGCCTCAGCGGACTGCGGTGTAAAAAACGAGATCATCAGTGCAAAAGCTGCCACCATAACCATTAATTTACTAAAAACGCCGTGTTTCATGCCTGCCTCCTCTGTATCCAACCATTCATATTTCTCTCTCATTTGTAAAAAATGATAACCAAACAAAGAAATCATTTTTTCTCATGAGGAGTTCTAAATACTTACCGGTAATTTAAATCAACTGTCTCTTTATATCCGAAAAGTCAACTTCCAGCTCACCACCATAAATAGAGGCCTTCACCGTGTCATCAAAAGAGTATGTGTTTGTATCTTCATTTTCGAAATCATACACCGTAACTTTCGCCGTATCCGGATCTACGATCCAATATTCACGCACTCCGGCCTTCTCGTACTTAAACAGTTTTACCATATAGTCAAAACGCCGTGACGAAGGTGAAACTATCTCGATCACCCAGTCCGGAGCCCCATGGCATCCTTTATTGTCAATTTTTGAAGGATCGCAGATAACAGTTATGTCAGGCTCGAAATAGTTGTAATCATCATTGTAAAGATAAACCGCAAAGGGAGCGGGAAAAATTCTGCAATTACCATCTTTTTGCCGTATATAGTTTCGAACTACAGCGCTAATCTCAACCTGTATTGCCTGGTGATTGGCAGACGGTGTACTCATCATATGGATATCACCATCGATCAGCTCTGCCCTAACATCTTCTGGCAATTTTTCTATCTCGGCAACTGTGTGGATGTCATCTCTTCTGAGCGCATTGTCCATATTCTTCCCCTCCTTCTTATACTAGGTTATCGCCCCGTAACACAACTACTAACCAACATAAAATTATAACATATCCCTATCAACAACACAAGTATACATAAAGCAAAAGAACCCCCTCTCCGAGCCTGCCGGAAAGGGGGGAATTCCTTATGTTTATTTGGTTACACTGGTCAGATGCCAGATATCATCAACATACTCCTCAATCGTACGGTCTGACGAGAACTTGCCGACCTTCGCGGTGTTGAGCATAGCCATGCGAGCCCACTTTTTCTCGTCTCTGTAGAGCTCTTCAATCCTCTTCTGGGCATCCGCGTAAGAACGGAAATCCTTCAGGATAAAGAACTGATCCGCCCTGTCGTATCCGTTGCTCTCAAGCAGTGAATTGTAGAGCTCCCTGAACAGTTCGGTGTTCTGGGGCGAATAGAAGCCGTTGATCATCTGGATCATAACGTGCTGGATATCGGTATCCGTGTTGTAGATCTCCTTCGGATTGTATCCGCCGTTATTCTCGTAATTGATGACTTCCTCGGCCGAAAGTCCGAAGATGACCATGTTCTCCTTGCCGACTTCCTCTGCCATCTCGACATTGGCGCCGTCCATGGTACCGATGGTGATGGCACCGTTCAGCATGAACTTCATGTTACCGGTACCCGAAGCCTCCTTGCTTGCGGTGGATATCTGCTCCGAAACATCGGCTGCGGCGAAGATTATCTCAGCGTTCGATACCCTGTAATTCTCGATGAATACGACCTTGAGCTTACCCTTGATATGCGGATCATTGTTGACTACATCACCAACGCTGCTGATGAGCTTGATGATCGCTTTCGCCCTGCGGTAACCTGCCGATGCTTTTGCACCGAAGATAAAGGTACGTGGAACGAAATCCATCTCGGGATTTGCCTTAAGCTGG
>JAGCZE010000232.1 GCA_017960415.1 Lachnospiraceae bacterium | reverse complement strand
GTAAGGTTGGAGATCGCTACTTTTCTGTCTTTTTTGTTTTGGGGGAGAAAGCCTTCAAAGCAGAAGCGGCCTGTGGAAAGCCCCGAAAGAGCGAGGGCCGTAACGGCGGCACACGCGCCGGGAAGGACAGTAACGGGGATCCCGCTTTCGGCCGCGAGGCGCGCCAGCTCTTCTCCGGGATCGGAAACGCAGGGCATTCCGGCATCGGTTATAAGCGCGATGCTCTGTCCCTCGAGAAGCTTGTTTATGAGAGTTTCGGCCTTGTCGTAGCGGTTGTTTTTATGGTAGCTCGTGATGGGCGTATGTATATCGAAATGCGTGAGGAGCTTCATGCTGTTGCGTGTGTCTTCGGCAGCTATCAGATCGACCTCTTTGAGAATCCTGAGTACCCGAAGCGTTATATCTTCGAGATTACCGATCGGTGTTGCACAAAGATAGAGTGTTCCGGGCATATTTGATCCTTTCCGGTAACTATTCAGAACCACCATATGACAGTATATGTTTTGATATGAACGCTAGTTTTCAAATATCAAAACTATACTGTCATAAAGGCGGGTTATGAATAGTTGCCTTATTTCTGCATTATTAGGATGTATTTTTTAAAAACTGTAAATCTCTCGTATCTCGTCAGTATATACCCCCGGTTCCTTATAGAAGATCAGCGGTTTTTCCACGGTCATCCTCGGATTGCCGCCGCGAACGGCCTCTATAAGCACCATATTGGGTTCTTTATCGATAAAAGGGTACACAAGCCGCATGCGTTTGGGTTCAAGCTTGTATATTTTCAGTCCGGTAATGATCTCGGCAAGTCTGAAAGGCCTGTGTACAAGATATAATCTTCCGCCGGGTTTCAGCAATCCTGCGCTTTCCCGCAGCACGTCATCGAGAGTGCAGAGAATCTCATGTCTTGCGATCGCCTTGGCGGAATCGGGATTCTTAAGACCGTGCTCATTCAGCATATACGGCGGATTCGAGGTAACAACATCGCAGACCGATCTGCCGAATATTGCGGTTGCTTCGCAAATATCCCCTTCAACTGCCTTTACGCGCTCCCCGATACCGTTATAGGCTATCGAGCGGCTCGCAATATCAACGTTCTCAGCCTGTATCTCAAGGCCGGTGAAGGAGCTTCCTTCGGTCTTTGCCGAGAGCAGGATCGGAATGATCCCGTTGCCCGTGCCCAGATCGATCACTTTCTCACCCGGTTTGACGCGGGCGAAGCCGGTCAGAAGCACCGCATCCATTCCGAAACAAAAGCGAGACGGATCCTGAATTATCTTCAGGCCGTTTCGCTCCAGATCATCCAAACGCTCGCCCTCTTTTATCAGAGTATCATTGTTCATAGCAATCGGTTTTTCCTGTTAAATGCGGATTCAGTCATCAATATGACTTCCGCCTTCTCTCTTTTCAAGCATTTCCAACGCCTTCAGCTCTTTTTCCTCGGCACTGTCCATATTGTTCTTACGTTCCTTGCGGCGTCTCGGCTTAAATGCGAGATCTTCGACCTTATAATCCCGGGCTTCCTTATCGCCGTCTTCATCGGTAATAACAACACGCACGATCTGCTTCAGCACATTTACCGAAGCAACCTCACCGGCGGTACCGTCGCTGGTCGTTACAAAGTCTCCGACATTCGGAAGCTTCGCGTTGAGCTCCTCATAAGCCAGTTCTTCATTGTTGAGACAGCACATAAGACGTCCGCAGTTGCCCGAAATCTTGCTGGGATTGAGTGAAATGTTCTGCTCCTTCGCCATTTTGATCGAAACCGGCGCGAAATCACCCAAGAACGTATTGCAGCACAACTGTCTGCCGCAAATACCGATCCCGCCGAGAGTCTTCGCTTCATCGCGGACACCGATCTGACGGAGTTCGATACGGGTATGGAAAACGGATGCCAGATCCTTAACGAGTTCCCTGAAATCGATCCTGCCGTCGGCAATGAAATAGAAGAGTATCTTACTGTTGTCAAATGTATATTCGCATTCGATCAGCTTCATTTCCAGACCGTGTTTCCTGATCTTTTCAAGGCAGATATCATAAGCGCTTTTTTCTTTAATGCGGTTTTCCTCGTCAGCTTTCAGGTCATTTTCATCAGCCTTGCGGATAACGGGTTTCAGCGGCTGGATCACCTTTTCGTCCTCTATTTCGCGGGGCGCTAAGGCGACCGAACCGATCTCTATACCTCTTGCCGTTTCGACAATAACCTTGTCATCACCGTTTATTTCAAGACCGTGAGGGTCGAAATAGTATATTTTTCCGGCGTGTCTGAAACGTACACCTATTACTGTTGTCATAAAAATCTCCTTTTATTTACCTTTTAACTTTATCAGAAGCAGCTCTACAGCCACATCAAAATACACATTTGCGTTCAGGCGCTGTCTGGTCCTGTCTATTGCTTCGACGATCCCGCTGACCTGATCGTAGCTCATAGCCGCGGCCTGATTGCGGATCTCGCTGATCTCGCTTAAGAAGATCACCTTGTTGGGGTCGGCCGTTGCCTTGAAGATCAGGACATCATGGTACCAAATACCTATCAGATCAAGATAATCATCAAAGGGAAGTGCGCCTTCTCCGGCTTTTGCAGGATTCAGCCGCGTCAGTTCGGCAGCTATATCCGC
>JAGCZE010000231.1 GCA_017960415.1 Lachnospiraceae bacterium | reverse complement strand
TTTCTTCCTCCTGGATTAGATTATTTTACTCTTCGGTTTGATTTGGATGTATTATCAAAACAGGCGTTGGGGCAGCCATTGTTTTGTTGTTAACCATGGGAGGTGATAATATATTGAAAACCAGTAATTAATATACATTATTGGAACAGAGACGGTGGGATGCGGCTATTTAAAGAGATGGAGGATGTTTCAAATGATAGTCAGAAATGAAAAAACCAAAACTTATTCTGTGATCATTTCATCAAATGAGAATGATGAGACGAATAATTTATCACGCGATGGTATCAAAACCCGACAGGATGCAAGAAACTATGAACTGAGTATTACCGATTTTGGGAATAACAGTAATTCGGGAATAATCTGTCAAAATGCGTATTTTGACGATCTGATCGAAGCCTTCGCCGATGACAAACAGACACGGGTTCGGCAGAGTACATACATCAGTTACGAGGTGGCGCTGAACAGGTTTATCAGACCTGCGTTTTCGGGAAAGAAGCTGAATGAGATCGGGCCTGCGGATATCAGGGCCTGGCAGAACGGGATGATGAAACTGGATTACAGTCCCCGTTATCTGCGAAAGGTGGATTCTCTTCTGGCTTCCGTATTTAAATACGGAATAAGGTTTTTCGGGATGAGGGTCAATCCTTCGAAGCTGGCCGGCAGCATAGGAAGCAATGTTTCACGGAAGATCAGCTTTTGGACGATAGACGAATTTTCGACATTTATTGGCTATATCAAAGAACCTCGTCAACACCTGATCTACAATATGCTGTATTGGACAGGGATGCGTATCGGTGAGGTTCTTGCCCTGACCCCGGCCGATATTTGCTGTGAGGAGCAGCGGATCACGGTCAATAAGACCTATCACAGATATCATAAGCAGGACATCATTTCACCTCCGAAAACGAAGAAGAGCAACAGGACACTATATATTCACAAGGCTCTTACGTCGGAAATAAAGACCTTTTTAAGTGAAAATCCGCAGATCGGAGAGCACGACAGGATTTTTACGGTCAGCTTCGATTCATTAAGGGACAAGCTGGAACGGACCGCACGGACGGCGGGGCTGAAGAGGATCAAGATCCATGATCTGAGGCATTCACATGCGTCGCTGCTTATAAGTATGAATGTGACACCGTTGATGATATCTGAAAGGCTTGGGCATGAGAAGGTTGAGACTACGCTGAATATCTATTCGCACCTGTATCCGGATATGCAGAGAAAGCTTACCGAGGCTCTCGAAGATGAATATGAGAGGATGCTGAGGCGTTGAAAATACTTCACGGATAAAGAATTTCTTGTTTGAATATATGCAATGTGCTATAATCGAAAACGGAATCGCAAATACGACGCCGCTTTTGTGGGGGTAAAGCAGATCGCAGTACAAAAGGGACTGCCGATCACGAAAAAGCAGACTGAAGATTGCGGAGTAAAACAGAACGGTTGGTAAGAATATGGACAATGCCAAATTGAGGAAGATCCTCAGTGTGATCGCAGTGGTCGTGCTGATATTGATAGTTTTGTACAATTCCGGGTTATTTGGCGGCGGAGATGCTGCGCCGGATATCCCGGACCAGACACAAAGTAGTAACGGTGATGCACAAACCCAGGCGGACGCTCAAAACGACAACCAGAGCAGTAATGGGGAACAGCCATCGCAGGTTGCCCAGAGTGATGTAAATGTTCAGAATGCGGGAACCGGCCAAAACACCGAAACCGACCAGACCACCGAAACCGGCCAGAACACCGGAAACGACCAAGACACTGCAGCCGGCCAGAACACAGAAACCTCCCCGGAGTACGTCGACTACCATTTCCGCAATGACAAGCTTCTGACACAGCATTATGAGAAACATGGGATAGAAATGGGGTTCGATTCCAAGGAAAGCTATGAGAAGGCGGCTTCGGATGTGATCAACAACCCGGCGGCATTACATAAGCTTGAAGCGGAAGATGGGGATCACGTTTATTACGTGGAAGATACCAATGAATTTGCGATCCTGTCAACCGACGGATATCTCAGGACGTATTTCCTTCCGAGCGCCGGAAAAGCCTATTTTGACAGGCAGTGAACAATTATTTAAGATTAAAACCGACCTTGTGTCATTTTATTGGGGATAGATGACCTTGTGTCATGATTAAAGGAGGGTTTGCATATGTATGAATGCCCTAATTGCGCATCCAATCTGAAATTCGACATTGCGCGGCAGAACATGTTCTGCGAGGCCTGCGGAACGGTAATGAGCCCGTATGATATAGAGAAAGAGAAGGATGCCGAAGAGAGGGAAGACTTTGAAGTAACGATCTTCACATGTCCGCAGTGCGGGGCACAGATCGTCAGTGAGGACAATGAGGCAGCGGCCTTCTGCAGCTTCTGCGGAGGGTCAACTATACTCGATTCCAGGATCAGCAAGGAAAAACGTCCCGAGCTCATTGTGCCTTTTAAACAGACAAAGGAAGATTGTCTTACCGCATTTACGAAGATGACCAAAAGATCGATCTTCTCGCCCAATGAATTGAAAAACTACAAAGATGTCGATTCCTTCAGAGGCATTTATATGCCTTACTGGATGTATACCGCAACGAAGGATGGGCATGTTTGTTATGATGTCCGCAAGACTCTTTCGAAATACCGCGGCGATTATGAATATATAGACCATTTCAATTATGATACCGATGTCAATGCGGACTTCACCGGAGTAAGCTTTGATGCTTCAAGTTCATTCTCCGACAAGCTTTCCCAGGCTATCGCTCCGTTTGATACGACTCAGGCGACGAAGTTCACGCCGTCCTTTTTGAGCGGATTTTATGCCGATACGCTTGATGTCGACAGCGACGTATATGATAACAATGTTGTGGATCTGACAAGCAAGGCTTTATTTGAGAAGCTCAATGATGACAGTGCCATGAAGGGCTATCAGACATCATATGACAAGGCAAAGAGCGGTACCAGGACCTCTATTATGAAGCGTACGCTGGTAATGCTGCCTGTATGGTTCATGAGCCTTCGCCACAAGGAAAACGGCAAGGAAGACCGTGTTGCATACGTTGCGGTGAACGGACAGACAGGAGAAGCCTGCGCAGACCTTCCGATAGATATCAAAAAATACCTGTTCGGAGCACTC
>JAGCZE010000021.1 GCA_017960415.1 Lachnospiraceae bacterium | reverse complement strand
TCAACACTGTAAGACATGCCCTTATCGGTGAAGTATTCTTCAAGATACTTCATCTCTAATTTCAGGAATCTGGCTTCGTCATCACAAAGAGCAATCTTGATCATTAACTGCTAAACGGAAACGAATTACT
Organism: Lachnospiraceae bacterium; assembly: GCA_017960415.1. The sequence continues at coordinate 3,937 of JAGCZE010000021.1, read as the reverse complement.
GCTTACCGGGATAACACTATAGATTTGTTCTCAACAGTAACCCTGCTCTCTCCCCATCTTGAATCATACCTTAATAATTCTTTGGTTAAAAGACTTGGCTTTTTATATCAAAACTTTTTGAGTTTTCGAAGTGCATCGCGCATGGCATCCGGACCCTTTCTGTCTTGCAGCTGTGATACTATGCGCAAATATCACAGCTGCAAGCTAACGATAGAAGGTGTAGTAAGACGTTAAGTCTTAATTTTTTGCGAATGCATCTATGCTTGTTCGCTCCTTGAATGAATGGGGATTCAAGGTAAAGTATTCTGTTGAGCTGGCGGTCCTCCTCTCTATGGTTGGGATACCTGCACTATACAAAGAGAAACCGAAAAAAATCAACCGTAAACGCAAAACTCAGGGATAAAGTAAAAAATCAAGGGATAAAGTAAAAAAATCGGCCGTTTAACCCCGTTCTGCGAGCATCAGATTCACCCTGTTCTCGATCACCGCGCAAACCTCATCGAGTGGTTTCTGCCCTTCGAAATAGGCCGGCATCTCCTCGTTCATTATGACCAATACCGCTGAATCGATATCCGGAACAACGACGGCATCTGAGATCTGCTCTATGTAATAATCAACTACTCCATCCGGGATGGGGGCAAGGAGCGGATCACGGTAATCGCTTATATTTTTTATATATTCGCTGAAAGCATCCTTCTGCGCGCTCTTTAAGACCGGGTCATATGAGTTATGCATCAGGCCCTGGAACTCAGGAGACATCAGAGTCATTGCGAACTCCCAGGCAGCATCCTGCAGGGGACAACAAGCGGTGATCCCTATGCCTCTTCCTATTACTGCTTCAGGATGTCCGTCAGCTGAAGGCAATCCTACAATGGAAAAATCCTTGAACAGATTGGAATGCTCGAAAGTGTATACATACGTCTCAAATGTAAAATCGTTTAAGATCTGCAGTTTTCCTGAATAAGATTCGTAATCATGGTCATAGACCATTCCGTCAGGAATGGAGGCTATATAATCGCTCATTCCTTTGAACACTTCACTCCCGAGCATAAACTTGCCGTCCTTGCCGTATGTGAAGCAATCTGAGCTGTTTACAAACAAGCCCATTAACGGGAGATCGCCTTCCGGAAGAATGCTCCTGCCTTCATTTCTCTCTTCGATTATGCGGTCATACTGATCGAATGTAAGGCCCGCGGTCTTATCATCAATAAGAGAATTGTTGACCAGGCAGACCGTCGACCTGAATCCGTAATCGAGCCTGTAGTGCTTACCGTCACGGCCGTTGGGCGAGGTCACAAAATCCATATAATCTCCGCTCTTAAGGCTCTTCCCGGAATTGATCCTGCCAGTAAGATCGATCAGACAGTCTGTACTGTTAAGCTGAGCTGCATTGGTCCCATATAGTAAGATGTCCGGACCTTTTCCTTCTCTTATGTCAGCCTTAAGAATGTCTATGGCATTTGTTTCAGAGGATATTACATCTGAATATGCCCATCCGTCCTGATCATAGTAACCATTCTCGATACCGTAATACTTATTATCTGTTTCAATGAAATACTTATCCGATTTCCTGTTGAATTCATTTATTGCACGGAATTCATACAGCTCATCCAGATATGCCATACTGAGGATCTTCTGGCCGGCATTAGGATTGCCTGAAGATCTGGTCAGCTTGATCAGGTTGGCGGCAGCATCTCCATATTCAATATTATTGAAGAGCACGACAGTGTCATCAGCAGCCCACAAGATCTCACTGTACCAATTGTCCCAAACATAAGTAGCTGACAGGTCAACCAGTTTATTCACATCAGCTGAGACAGGATCGACCTTCGATATAACATGATCGTCCATTTGAAGAGCAACTGCGCCGCTCTCCGGAACAACATAGATCATCCAATTATTATTCGGTTTCAATTCGACAGGATTAACCGTAAAGCTGCCGAGATCCAGTGTGCAGTACACCTCCTTGGATCTTCCGTGTTCTTCCGCATTCGCGATAAAAGAGATTCCGTTCCCGTACCTGCTGATCCTGTCGACAGACTCGATATGCAGTCCTTTTCCCAGATCGATATCATATGTGCCCGGATTCTTTCCGTCATCAACATAGAGTTTATATCTGGACTGTGAATTCACTAGATAGACCAATTTACCGTCAACATCAACGGCGTCAACAATGAATCCGTTACCTGGGATCTTGATCTCCGTCTGGTCCTTCAGCGTCCCGCCCTCGAAATCGATCTCATAACGGAACCTGACATATGAATCCCTGTCTTCCGTAAACTTTTCTATGAAGGCATAGTATTTATCATTGTGCTTGTATATCGGATACGGAGTTCCGGAATCTGCTCCTCCAAAGCAATCCTTAGTATTGACCTGCCCGAGGATCTCCCCGTCGTAGGAACAATGCATTAACAGATGTGTGGAGTTATCCTTCTTGTCAAAAATGTCAACGCTTAATACTACTGAGTCTTCATCAGCAGCATAACATTTGCTGAACATATGATACGGATCCGTTCCTGTCGCTTTTAAGACATCATCACGGGATATAGCCGACGTTTTATCATCCCACCATTCACTGTCAGCAGATACTGTCCTTACCTCCGACAGATTGCCTTTGAACTTCCCGCACGATGAGACGGATAGCAGCATCGCAAAAACGGCCGCTGCAGATACAGTCTTGATTACTACTTTATTCATATTTACCCCCAAATGAATATAGTAATACTTCTCTATCGATATGAAATCAATAGTTTTCACCATTTCCGGGGATAAAGTTAAAGAGTTACTGTTCGAAGACTGCCGGCTCCTTTGTCGCCAAGTTAAAGCACCTTGTGCTGTCGCCGCCGCCGAACTGGGAATCAGCAGGATAAGCGATGCTTGCTGCAACACCAACGGTTCCGTCAGGCATTACGAAAGGCTTGCACTTATCGAAGTTCACAGCCTGAAGACTCTTCTCAAGATCATAACCGTAATCTGTGCAGTAACTGTTTACGATCTCCGAAGTCTTGCTGAAGAATTCTTCCTCTGTCATGCCCAGGCTCTTTACGACTTCGCTGTTATCAATGCCCTTCAGAGTATCAATATCGTAATTGAATACATCATAGGTATAGTAGTCAGTAAACGTCTCGGATGCAAAGATAACGATGGATAAGACATTATCCTTAACGCCCCAGTACAAACGTGTTGCCATGCCCTCAGCATGATCATCAAAGATATCCAGCGGATATTCCTTCTGTATATAGCTGCTGAGTACGTTATTGATATCCATTGCTTCCTTGCCGTCTACGATGACATTGGGAACGACCTGGTTATACTCGCCGTCTTTGGAACTCTGCAGCGTAACGATCTCAACCGTGACCTGATGTGTGGCATTAGAGGGTTCCACAGTTGTCTCTTCGCTTGTCTCCGTCGTCTCAGTTGTTGCGGACGTGGCAGATGTTGCCGTGGGCTCGCTTGAAGGATTCGGACCATTGTGGGTGCATCCTGCTGCCATAAGCGACAGGCAGAGCACTGCTGATACTATTGCTGTTTTTTTCATATTATTTCTCTCCCCATTATTTCTTTTTTCCCCGGTCAAAGGGTACCCGTGGGCAAGGACATTATAACATTTTTGAAAGACCGTCCTCTGCATGGAATTGCCTTTTGGAGCAACCCTTAAGTATTACTTCATAACCGCCATTATGAATCCCACTACAGAGAACAAATTGCACATGCAGTGAAAACACATGCTTATGTATATGTTCTTCTTTTTATATGCAACGAACGTGGCAGGGCCGAATGCCAGTATTCTGAATACATTATTGAATGGCAGCCAGAAATGATAGAGGGAAAACAGGATCACAATAAGGACCGGCGTGAAAGCTGTTTGCTTCTTGTAATGTGATGTCAGATATCCTCTGAAAAACAGCTCCTCTGTTACAGGTCCGATGATCACGTT
>JAGCZE010000230.1 GCA_017960415.1 Lachnospiraceae bacterium | reverse complement strand
CATCAGCGGTGTTATCTCGCCAAGCATCGAGTCCGCGATCACGATCCCGATGGGTCCGATAATGATATCCGCCTTTTTACTGGCAACAACGACAGGGTTCTCACCTGTTGCCGCCTCATCCGCACCCGCTTTGAGCATGGCCATCGTAGCAGCCGAATTGGTTCCTACAGCAAGAATATGCGCATCGGGAATATCTTTCCGGATTTCGCTTATCAATTGTTTTCCGATGCCGCCGCCCTGAGCATCGATAATTAAAATGTTCATTATTAACCTACTGTCGAGAGCGTAGCGATCGGCACATGGTTGCATCGGTGGTGCTCTCGACACCGATGCGTGCGTTTGAAAGTTCATTTGAACTTTCAAACTTAACCTCACGTTTTGATCGAAAATACTGTATTAATTGTATCAAAAAAGTGCGGAAAATCAAGCTCCTAAGTAAATGAGACCGCCTTTTTGTAGCTCAATCCCGCAAGGACGGATACTGCTGCGATCAGGATGCCCATGATCAGATTATGGTTCATTTTGGTTCCAAGATAAACCGTCAACACTATAAGCCCCATATTAATAAACATATTCGGGAACATATAGATGGCTACGGCGCTGCTCTGTTTTATAACCTCGATCTCATTTTCCCAATCCAGACGCATGTGCTTTATGCCGCATACACATCCCCAGGCGGTTGAAAATGCGCAAAGACAGATGCTGTCAAAATCTATGAACAGAGCGGCAATGCCGAGAATAAGGCACAAAAGTTCACCCAGTCCCATATTTACAAGATAATTGGCCGAACCGGTCATACGTTTGAATTCCTTGTAAGCGATCGTGCCCCGGACGCTCCTCTTTTTCTGCGCCGTCATTATGAAACGTTTCGATGCGGCGTGAGATTTAAGCTTCGAATTGATCTGTCTGTAGGAACTTCCCACAAGCATGAAAACGATCTCAAAAAGAAGGACAGTCGCAGCGATGAATTTCACGCATGATCTGTTTCAGAATAAATGATGCTTTCGGGTCCAGTCCCACGAAAGGTTCGTCCATGACTATCAGCTTGGGTTCATGGATCAGAGCCGAAATAATGGCCAGCTTCTGTTTCATTCCGTGGGAATATGAGCTGATCAGGTCTCCGAGGGAATCGGTTATCTCAAACCACCGCTCTCAACGGTCAGATTTATGTTATCCGCGGCTTTTTTACCTTCGCCGTAGACTTTTGTGAAATTTTTTATCTCTAACATGTTGGTCCTTTCTTTAACTGTTCGGAATGCTTTCAACCCGTATTTTTCAACAGTCCAAAATGGGAACCCGTTGTTGAAGCGGATTCCCACATTTTATAAGTTTACTCCCACTCGATAGTTCCGGTAGGCTTCGGCGTCAGATCGTAGAGAACTCGGTTGATGCCCTTAACCTCGCTCGTGATGCGGGAAACGATCCTGTTGAGCAGTTCGTAGGGGATCTCTTCGATGGTTGCTGTCATAGCGTCGCGGGTATTGACCGCACGGATGATGCAGGGCCATTCGAAACTGCGCAGGCCGTTCTTTACGCCGACTGATTTGTAATCGGGAACGATGGTGAAATATTGCCATACTTTGCCCTCAAGTCCGGCTTTTGCAAATTCCTCGCGAAGGATCGCGTCGGATTCGCGCAGCGCTTCGAGACGGTCACGTGTAATTGCGCCGGTGCAGCGTACGCCCAGTCCGGGTCCGGGGAAGGGCTGACGTTCAACCATATTTGAAGGAAGTCCCAAAGCGCGGCCGATCACACGTACCTCATCCTTGAACAGAAGCTTGATGGGTTCAACAAGACCCTCAAAATGAATATCTTCGGGAAGTCCGCCTACATTATGATGAGCCTTGACGGGACCGGATTCGAGAATGTCGGGATAGATGTTTCCCTGTGCAAGGAAATCAACGTCATCAAGCTTTCTTGCTTCTTCCTCGAATACACGGATGAACTCTTCGCCGATGATCTTTCTCTTCTTCTCAGGCTCGGCAACACCCTCAAGCTTATTTAAGAATCTGTCCACTGCGTCAATATAGATCAGGTTCGCGTCCATCTGGTTCTGAAATACTTCGATTACCTGCTCGGGCTCGCCTTTACGGAGCAGTCCGTGATTTACATGTACACATACGAGATTTTTGCCGATCGCTTTGATAAGAAGTGCGGCAACAACCGAGGAGTCAACACCTCCGGACAGCGCCAGAAGAACCTTTTTATTGCCGACCTGCTGTTTTACAGCGGCAATCTGTTCTTCGATAAATGCATTTGCAAGTTCGGGAGTTGTGATCCTTTCCATTGATTCAGGCCTAACGTCTGCCATATTATTAAATAACCTCCGATAAGAAATGATAATGAAATACTCTGCAAATGATTATATCAAAATGAGCACGGACCTGTAAATATTATTCGGACATTTATATTATTGTTCAATCACAAAGCTCATTTGTATACGAGAGCCGCTGTTTGGCAGTTCCCTTCGGTACGTACACCTACAGATTATGTTTAGCAGGCTGCTTGCTCATCCCTTCGGTACATACACCCACAGATAATAAGCCGCTACAACCGCTGCGGAGAGCACTGTCAGCAGGATCAGCGTTATAACGTTCTTTTTGGTTATCTCAAGCTTGGTACTGCCGGTATATGTGAGCTCCATACGGTTCGTAACGGGAAGCAGCATATTGAAAAGCAGAACAAGTATGACGGTCTGGATCGGGAACAGCGCAATGTTCTTGGCGAGTCTGGGCCAGGTCAGGAAACGGTATGATTTGCCGAGGACGATCTTGTAATACCATATCATGATCGTCGGATTGAGGAGCAGGTTGCAGATCACCGTAACCGCAAGTCTTCCGAGCATTACCCTGGTGGTCGAAAGCTTGGCTCTGTAGTAGAAGAGGGCGAATATCACACCTCCGGCTATCTCTTCGAAAATAAAGGGGAAAAAGTATGTTCCCGACGGGAAAAGGATCGCTCCGAGGGTATCGCTGATGGCGGATGTAACGATTGCCACCAGCGGACCGTAGATCATAGATGCTACTGCATTTACGATAAAACCGAAGGTGATCTTCAGATCCGGACCGACGTAAATACTCAGCGATTTGATAGCGATCCTCATTGCGGTAAGCATTGCCGCAAGCACCAGCACCCGCCAGTCGGTGAATTCCCTCGCCGCAAGCTTCCAGTAATCACGGCAGAAAGGTGTTTGAAACAATCTGCGTTTTTCTTCTCTGTCAATTTTTGCCATAAAAAAACCTCCCTTAAAAATGGTCTGCCATGCCCATTGCAGGAAGTCATAAAGATCCGTATTTGGTCACAGCGGAATGCGGCCGGTGCATCGCAAGGAAAAACCTTTTCGTCCGCGGAGCAACTTCCCGTCTCCGCGGCACTGCAGTCCGGTATACCGGATCAACGCGCGCCTGCCTACTCTGATGCAAATGAATATAACACAAGGATGTTTAATTGTAAAGCAGAAGAAATTTTAGCCGGATAAAAGTTTTATAAAGCGCTTTTATTTTGTGCCTGTGAGTGGTAGAATTATCCGATGAGCGGATATACGGCTCAACAAACGGCGATCCGGCGGGAAGATATGTGACAAAGCTTCTGCCGGTAAAGAGAAATCCGGAGGAGTTATCGTGAAGATTACGGCTGAGAATAATTCAGAGAAAACCACACTTGAAGATGATGCGGCAATATATGCAAAAAGAGATGAAAGGTCTGCTTCCGAAAAGTTTAAAGACCTAAAAGGTGCAGAAAAATGGCAGTTCTTTAAAGATTACGCTCTGGCAAAGATATTGGCGGGGATAGTAATACTCGCTCTTGTGATCAGTTTATTATACAGCATGTTCGGTCCCAAGCCCGATATGATACTGTATCTTGCTATAATCAACAATCCCTTTGATCTTGAGCGTATAGACAGGATCACGGATGACCTTACGGCTGAATTTGTGACAGATCCGAAAAAAGAAGAGATAAGAGTCGACAGTGATTTTTATTTTTCAACCAACGAATATAATGCAAGAATGAAATTCCTGACCATGACGGCCGGAAAAACCATCGATTTTGTTATATTCCCTGCTTCGGAGTTCACCAATTACCATGAGGCGGAAGCATTTGCGCAGCTTGAGGAACTATTGCCCGCAGCACAGCTTGAGCGCCTTGAAGTATACCGTGTGAAGCAGGATGGCATTACCTATGCTCTTGATGTGACAGCTTACATGAACAAGCTGCTGGGGGCCGAGCTGCCTACCAAGTATTATGTCGCATGTATTTCCAACTCTCAGCACACGGAGCTGTTTGAAAGATTTATAGATTATATCTATGAATGATAAGGTTAAGTACGGAGGTCCAAACAGGGAATGGATAGTTCCAAGATTACAATAGAGGATATCGCGAGAGAATTAAATATCTCGAAGACAACGGTTTCGCGTGCCATATCGGGAAAGGGCAGAGTCAGCAGCGAAACCAGGGAGCGTGTGCGTTCATTCATTGAACTCCACCATTACAGGCCCAGCGCCATAGCCAAGAGTCTTGCCCAGTCCAAGACATTTAACATAGCATTTACGATGCCCGGCAAATACGGATTTATAGATATGCCTTTCTTCCAGAAATGTATGTGGGGTATCAGCAGTATAGCTTCGGAGTCGGATTATGACGTGCTTTTGTGCATGATGGAAGAAGGCGATATTTCCTCACTTAGGAGGCTCATACACAATCACAAGGTTGACGGGGTGATCATAGGACGAACATATGAGGATGATGCGGCAGAGCGATTCCTGCTCTCGGAAGGCGTGCCTTTTGTTACGGTCGGATCGTCAGCCAATCCCGATGCGATCCAGGTCGACAATGACCATTACCAGGCTTGTAAGGAGCTTACGAGCGTATTGCTGCTCAAAGGAATGAAAAGACTGTCATTGATCGGCGGCAGTACCAAATATATCGTCAATGCCAACCGTCTTAACGGTTTTATCGATGCCCACAGGACCATGGGAAAAGAATATTCGGAAGAACTGATCAAAACCGGGATCGACGATCCCGCAGAGCTGGAATCGGTCGTTGAAAGCTTTGTTTCTTCGGGGGCGGACTGTATTGTATGCATGGATGACTTTGTTTGCAATCAGGTTCTGCTGAAGCTCAACAAGATGCAGGTCCATATACCGAAACAGATCAGGATCGCTTCATTTTACAACAGTGCGATGCTCGAAAATAACAGGCCTTCGATCACGTCGCTGCAGTTTGATGCAGTGGAGGCCGGGATCAGAAGCTGCGAGATACTGATGCGGCGCATGGAAGGCAAAAAAGTCAGCAAAAAAACCTGGCTCGGCTACAATGTAAAGCTGAATGAGTCCACATCGGCCGTCTGATCGGATCCGGTATGCATAAGACAGCATTCTTTTTCGGATTTTTCCGGATCGGAATGCTGTTTCTTTTTTAATTCCGCGCAATACAGTTCTTTAAGCCGGTTGAAAAATGATACGGAAGCTGAGTTGGAGCGGCCGGTGCGCATCTCAACGGATGAGAATCCCTGGTCCCGGGCAAACTCAAGTACGGCTAGCATTGCTTCCGTCATATAGCCCTGCCTTTGATACTCTTGCAGTATCGCATATCCGATCTCGGCTATCCCCGAATCGGATCCGTTTTTGAGCATTGAGATCCCGATAAGCTTATTATCGCAGAATACTCCCCAGAGTCCGTAGCCGAAGAATCTGTACTGATCTGTTATATCGCCTGCAATGATGGCTCCGAGCAGCTGCGCGGGGCAATCGTCCGAAAGGATATCATTTACCGGAACCGTATTGTCGAAGACAGATCCCTGACCGGGGTTCTCCGAGAGTATCGTAAGGAGCGCGGAAGCGTTCTTCCTAACCAGTTCCCTTATTTCGAGCCGTTTCGTTCTGATAACGGTCCTGCCGTCCGGCTGTGCATTAAGATAATCAATATCATCCGTATCCATTTTGAGGTCCTCATTTACGAATAATAACATAAATTTGCCAGGATGCTTGTATTTTTCACAAGTGTTGTGATATTATATTAAATTGTTAAAGAAAAAAGGTCAAGCTACAGTGAGATTATGCTTATGGAGATAGAAAGAAAATACCTCATCAGGTATATGCCCGAACAGATCAATGATTGTATCAGGCTCGAGATCGAGCAGGGATATCTGTGCAGAAAGCCAGTTGTCAGGATCAGGAAGAGCAACGACGACTATATCCTGACCTACAAGAACAAGCAGAAGGATTCCAATGTTGACGGACGGCCGCTGATCAGCGAAGAAGTGGAAGTACCGCTGAATAAAAAGGCCTTCGATCACCTGAAGGAGAAGGTCGACAATCATATCATCAGCAAGACCCGGTATGTGATACCGTTGGAAAACGGCTTAAAGGCAGAACTCGATGTTTTTCACAAGAGACTCGAGGGCCTGGTGTTCGTTGAGGTCGAGTTCCCCGATGTTGAAACCTCGGAATCCTTCGTAACTCCCGATTGGTTCGGCGAAGAGATAACTGCTGACAGAAGATACAGCAACGGCAATCTGTCCGAGCTTGATGACCTGAAGGATTTTAAAAAGTACGGGTATCCGTGCACATAAAAGGAAAAAAGGAAGTAAGGAGAGCAAAAGTATGAGTAAACTGATCATTCCCGAAGGGTACAAAACCCGGCTTGATGTCAAGGAAACGCAGCATGCGATCAAGTACATCAAGGATCATTTTGAGAGGCAGCTGGCCAAACAGCTGAATCTGACGAGAGTTTCGGCACCTTTGTTCGTAAGGCCCGAATCGGGTCTGAACGATAATCTGAACGGCGTGGAGCGTCCTGTCAATTTTGATATCAAGGACCTCGGCGATGCCAATGTTGAGGTTGTTCATTCACTCGCAAAATGGAAGAGAATGGCGCTCAAGCTCTACGGTTTCGGTTACGGAGAGGGTCTGTATACCGATATGACGGCCATCAGACGTGACGAAGAGCTCGATAATCTCCATTCGATATATGTTGACCAGTGGGATTGGGAAAAAGTGATCCTGAAGGATGAAAGAACGGTGGATACGTTGAAGGCTGTTGTCAGAAGGATATTCCAGGCGTTAAAGGATACCGAACATTATATTTGCGATAAATATCCCTTTATCGGTGAGATCCTGCCCGATGAGATCTCATTTGTGACCACTCAGGAGCTTGAGAACATGTGGCCCGGCGATACGCCGAAGGAGCGCGAGAATAAGATCTGCCGCATGAAGAAGGCTGTATTCCTGATGCAGATCGGCGATAAGATGGCCTCGGGCGAGCGTCACGACGGCAGGGCACCCGATTATGACGACTGGGCGCTGAACGGTGACATCCTAGTATACTATCCCGTACTTGACAGTGCTTTCGAGCTTTCATCGATGGGTATCAGGGTTGATGAGGATTCACTTGCCTCACAGCTTAAAAAAGCCGGTTGTGAGGAAAGAGCAGAGCTTCCTTTCCAGAAAGCCATCCTGAACAAAGAGCTGCCTTATACCGTGGGCGGCGTTATCGGCCAGTCCAGAATGTGTATGTATTTCATGCGCAAAGCCCATATCCGTGAAGT
>JAGCZE010000229.1 GCA_017960415.1 Lachnospiraceae bacterium | reverse complement strand
CGCCCTGGACTCTGGCCGGCTTGGTGTAGCCCTGGGGGTAAAACAGCATGTCGCCCTTACCAAGAAGCTTCTCTGCTCCGGCCTGGTCGATGATCGTTCTGGAATCAACAAGCGAAGAAACCGAGAATGCGATCCTCGAAGGGATGTTGGCCTTGATGGTACCCGTGATGACATTGACCGAAGGACGCTGCGTCGCGAGCACAACATGGATTCCCGATGCGCGCGCAAGCTGTGTGAGTCTGCAGATCGCGCCTTCGACTTCCTTTGAATTCGCGGTCATCATCAGGTCGTTCAGCTCGTCCACGATAATGAGTATCTGCGGCAGGAGATCCGGGCATTCGCCCTCATTGCCGTCCTCATAATACTTCTCTTCGATCTTTCTGTTGTATGATTTGAGATTGTTGACACCCGCATCGGCAAAACGCTGGTAGCGGTCGTCCATCTCCGCGATTGCCCAGTTCAGAGCTCCGGTAGCCTTCTTTACATCAGTCACTACGGGAACGAGCAAATGCGGAATACCGTTATAGCCTATCAGTTCTACTCTCTTCGGATCGATCATTACCATCTTAACCTCGGAGGGCTTCGCCTTATATAAAATACTGAGTATCAGCGCGTTGATGCATACCGATTTACCCGATCCGGTAGCTCCGGCGATCAGCATGTGGGGCATGCTTCCGATGTCAAAGCATATCGACTTGCCGCCGATATCCTTTCCGACCGCAAATGTGAGCTTCGACTGCGCATCCTTGAAATCGGACGAATCAAGCAGGTCTCTCAGAAGCACAGGCGAGGTGGTCGCGTTCGGAACTTCGATGCCGACCGCAGCCTTGCCGGGGATCGGTGCCTCGATACGGATCTCCGCCGCCGCAAGGGCAAGCTTGATATCGTCTGACAGAGAGGTTATGGTCTTAACCTTTACGCCCTGGTCGGGGAGCAGTTCGTATCTCGTAACGGTAGGTCCTACAGTTACGTCCGTAACCGTAACGCCTACTCCGAAACTTTCAAAGGTCTGCTGCAGCTTCGCTACTGTCTCCTTAAGCTCCGAGCTGTTCGAAGGCGATTTGCCCGCGGGCTGTCCCTTCGTGAGCAGGCTCAGCGGAGGGAATACATAAGGAGGCTCGGGCTTCTTTGCCTGTTCCTCATGAAGCTTCGCAATCTGTTCGGGCGTATTGAATGAAGCCGCTCCGTTATTGGGCGCTGAGCTGTTTGAAGGCGCTTTTTTCGCCGAAGAGTCTTCAGTTTCTTTCTTAGCGCTCTCACGTTTAGCCTTTTCAACCGCAACGTCCGCGATCTCGGTGTTCTCAAAGCCCTTCTTTATATCGTAAACATTCATGCCGCCGGTCTGCGATCCGGCGCTTTTTGCGCGTTCTTCTATCGAAACGGTGCCGGCATGGCCCGTATCGAACTCATCCTCCTCGTCTACCATATATACAACGGTATTCTCGGTCTTTGTAACCTTCGGATGGTCGTGCAGCTTGACAACATCGATACCTGTATTCGATGAGAATTTCTTCGCGAGTTCCTTCGATACGATATCCTCGGGCTCGGCTTCGGTAATTCCGTCCTCTTCGGGAATATCCTCAGCCTCAGGCTTCTGCCTGATCTCCTCGACTTCTTCGGCAGTAATGCCGTACGCGTCCTTCATCTTCTGATACTCGGGAGTATCGGCAATGCGCTCCGCTTCAAGGCCCATGCCGCTACGAAGGAGCGAATCGATGAAATTGCTGCGTTTTTTCTTTTTTGACTTCTCAGTAAAGAAATCATCGTCTTCAAGATCATCGATATCTGAATAATGATCGTCTCCGGGCTTACCCGCTCTTTCCGCTTCACGTATCTCCGTGCGTCTTGCGGAACGTTCTTCTTTGAGCCTTGCACGTTCTTCCTCAAGTCTCTCGCGCTCTTCCTCTTCGAAGGCTTCTTCCTCGCGGCGTCTCGCGCGGAACTCCTCTGCTGTCTCGATTCCTCTGCGGGCAATCGCCGTAAACAGAGCCTTTCCGACGATGAGCAGGAAGAAAATGATGACTGCAACACACATGATCACGGCCGCAGCCGCCTTACCGACATAGGGACATAAGAGTTTGCAGATAAGACCTCCGAAAAAGCCTCCGTAGGTCTTCGAATCACCCAGATATCCGGGCACTGAATTTGTGTAATACTGTTTCAGGGTTACGGCGGGATCAAAGCCGCCTGCAGCGAGCTGTACGAGCGCCGAAACAAATATCATCATTCCGGCAAACAGCAGTGTCTTTGTTACGATCGAGCGGTTCCTCTTGTTCGCGATCGCGAATATCGCTACAAATACCATTACAAACGGGAACGCGTAGCCGAAGCTTCCCATGAGTCCGAAGATCACTCCGTTCAGGATCTCGCCGAAGCTTCCGCAAAGATGCATATAGCTGAGCACCATCAGAACTCCGACAAGGAGTATCAGTATGATCGTGATCTCATCCTTTAAGGAGTCATCCTCCTCAAAATGGAACTTAAGCTGTCCGTCGTCCTCGTAGGTATTGCGTTTCTTTCCCGAAGAAGCCGTCCGGCTGCGTCCTGCGCTGCCCGAGGCTCTTCCGGTCCCCGCTGACGTTCTCGTATTTGGCGCCGGTGCAGGTCTTCCTCCGCGTCTGGCCGCGGCCGAGTCTCTGGCATTGGCTACATAAGCCCGCTTGCCGCTCGAAGCCGGTCTTCGCGTTCCGGAAGGCTGATTCCCGGGTCTTTTTCTGTTATCAGTCATATCCTCACCTGTTCAATGCATAATTTCCTATAATTAATGGTATCTGATTTGCATTAAAATATCAACACAGAATCTCCTCCGTAAAATTAATCAAATCTTCACTTCCTTTCCTGCCCAAATATGTTATTATATATAGCGATGCGGTTTGTAAAACCATACCCCGTCGCAATAAAAAACTAAGGAAAAAGAACATGAACACATATCGTGCGGGAATCGATGTCGGTTCCACTACGGTCAAGCTTGTCGTGCTTGATGAAAACAACAGAATAATATTCGGAGAATATATGCGCCACATGGCGCACACACAGGAAACTCTCGCTGATCTGCTCAAAAAGGCCAAAGAGCAGCTTGGCGAATGCCTGTTAAATGTAAGGATCACGGGCTCCGGCTCGATCAATCTCGGCAAAGCGCTGAACATCGGCTTTGTCCAGGAGGTTGTCGCTGTAGCCTCCGCTCTTAATTCCGTAGCTCCCCAGACTGACGTCGCTATCGAGCTCGGCGGCGAAGATGCAAAGATCATTTACTTCACCGGCGGCCTTGAGGAGCGCATGAACGGTGTATGCGCCGGCGGTACAGGCTCCTTCATCGATCAGATGGCGGCGCTGCTGCAGACAGACGCCACAGCTCTTAAT
>JAGCZE010000228.1 GCA_017960415.1 Lachnospiraceae bacterium | reverse complement strand
TTGCCTTCCCCTTGAGGGGAAGGTGTCGCCGAAGGCGACGGATGAGGTGTCAATCATTTTTCTTTCATCCACTCCTCAATCTGACCCTCTATGATCTTCATCAGCCTGCGCCTTGCCTCAACCGATGCCCAGGCAATATGCGGCGTGATGAATACCCTTTCCGGGTGCTGCAGTTTCAGGAAAGGACTGTCTTTTTTCATTGGTTCGACACTCAGGACATCAAGCCCCGCGCCCGCAAGACTCCCATTATCGAGCGCCTCGCACAGATCCTCCTCAACCACGATAGGTCCGCGGCCGAGATTCAAGAGTATCGCATCCTTCTTCATTTTCGAAAACGCTGCGCGGTCCATCAATCCCAGCGTATCATCGTTTAAAGGTGCATGGATCGAGACGATATCCGATGTTGAAAGAAGTTCGTCAAATGAAACTTCCTTCACCTTATCGTCATGATTTTTTCCGGAAGTTGAATAATACTGTACATTACATCCGAATGCCGAGGCGATCTCAGCCACCCTGTGACCGATGGCGCCAAAACCTATGATACCCCATGTCTTTCCGGCCAGTTCATGGAAGTTCTGTTCAAAATGCGTAAACAGCCTGTCGTCGGCATACTTTCCGCTCTTTACATACTCATCATAATACCCAAGATGTTCAAACAGATAAAACAGCAGCGCAAATGTATGCTGGGCAACGGTTTCCGTCGAATATCCGGCAACGTTGCGCCATTCTATGCCGCGGCGTGCGAGGAAATCCTTATCGAGATTATTTGTACCGGTTGCGGTCACGCATACGAGTTTCAGCTTCGGCGCCTCACCGATACTTTTTTCATCTATCCTTGTCTTGTTTAATACGATTATGTCGGCATCCTTTACTCTCTCTGCGACTTCTTCCGGCTCGGAAAAATCATACATCACAACTTCACCGAACCGGTCGTAGCCGCTCAAGTTCAGGTCTTCACCGATCGTTTTTCTGTCAAGAAATACTATTTTCATAATTCACTTTTATCTTCCCAGACACTCGTCATCATACCTTGTAACACTGTGCTTCTTGATGTATTCAACGATCTCGTCAAAGTAGCAGAACGCAAGTCCTACATAACTGTCAGCCGCACCGTAGTAGATCGCGATCCTTCCGGTGTCGGGATCGTGCAGTGTTGCGCAAGGGAAGCATACATTACCTACGAAGCCTCTCTCTTCATACCACTCTTCGGGTGTGAGCAGCCAGCTGTCGCATCTGTACAGTACCATTGAAGGATTCTCCAGATCAAGGATCGCTCCGCCGATAGAGTAAACATAACCGTTACAGGTCTGTGATACGCCGTGGTAGAACAGCAGCCAGCCTTCGCTTGTCTCAATGGGTGCTGCGCCGCCGCCGATCTTCAGGCTCTCCCACCATTCGGGAGCACGTCCCATAACATGACGGTGTTTTCCCCAATAAGTCAGATCGGGACTTTCGCTGATGAAGATATCGCCGAAAGGTGTATGTCCCGAATCCGAAGGACGTGAAAGCATCATAAAGTTGCCGTTGATCTTGCGGGGGAACAAAACCGCATTACGGTTGAAAGGCAGGAAAGGATTCTCCAGCCTCGTAAATGTCTTGAAATCCGTGGTCTTGGCAAGACCAATAGATGCACCGTAAAAATCGGTACACCAGATGATATAATACGTATCCTCAACCTTTACAAGACGAGGATCGTATGCATAATTCGGCATGAAAGGCTCGCCGTTCTCATCGACCAGCTGTATCTTCTCCTTTTCGAAATCCCAATGTATGCCGTCTTCGCTCCTGCCGAGATAAATGAACGAAACACCGTTGGTCTGCTCGCCTCTGAACACTCCGATATACTTGCCTTCATAAGGTACAACCGCACTGTTAAAGATACGTGCAACTCCTTCTACCGGATTACGTCCGATAATGGGATTCTCCTTGTATCTCCATACCGGCGCATTTACGATCTTCTCGGGTCTCTCCTGCCAGGGCATCTTCTCCAGCTTCGGAGCGATCATTTTAATACTTCCCATTCTACACCTCCTGATTTTGAACCTTGGGGACGGGGTTAGCGGTTCAAAATTTCTAATCCCCGTAAGTCCTGCAAAAGAACAGGTTTTCACATGCTTTTCGCAGTTTTTTTCGTTAAAATGCAACTTATGCTACATTAATAACATACTATATTTTTATTCTTTTATCAATCAAAACATGAAGCCTCACACCGTATATCTTCCTGCCTGGGCACGCCACATCATGGCATATTTGCCGCCCGCTTCGAGAAGTGTCCGGTGAGTGCCTTCTTCTACAATACGGCCGTTTTCGAGCATCAGAATGCGGTCCGCATCCCTTGTGGTTGACAGACGGTGGGAAATATAAAATACCGTCTTTCCCTGCGCCGCCAGTTTCATAGCCCGGTTCAGTTCATATTCCGCGATGGGGTCGAGCGCACTGCTCGGTTCATCCATTATCAGAATATCCGCGTTCATATAGAAAGCTCTTGAAATCGCTATCTTCTGGCTCTCTCCGCCTGAGAAATTGATGCCTTCACGGTCAAATTCGGTCGTAACCTGTGTATCAAGTCCTTTCGGAAGTGTGGCAAGCCTTTCTCCGAATCCGGCTCTTTTGAGCGCAGCGACAATGGCCTTATCTTCTTCCAAACAGCCATTCTGCTCACTATTAAAAGCTTCGCCGCTGTATTGTTTCTCACCGTCCTGCCCACACCTGACATTCATTATGACATTCTCTGCCAGCGAAGCTCCATACATCTGGTAATCCTGGAAAACAACACCGATATGTTTCCTGTAATCTCTCGGCGCGTACTCCCTGACATCGCGGTCATGATATCGTATGATGCCTTCGGTCGGATCGTACAGCCTCATCAGAAGCTTGATCAGCGTTGTCTTGCCGGCACCGTTGTATCCGACGATGGCGATCTTCTCACCGGGTTTCACATTAAGGGAGATACTTTTAAGTGTTTCCGGAAGATCATCACGATAGCGGAAGCTTACATTATCAAGCGATATGGCAGCATTTCCGGAAGGAACAACATCACCGGCATTCCGTTCGATCTTCGGCTCATATTCGAGGAACGCACATATCTTATCAACATAGAGACTGTTTTCCTGGGCCTGCGGGAATATATCCGCCAGATTTCCGAAGCCTCTTCTTAAGCTTCCGGTACGGTTGAACAGGACGACCGCATTACTGTAATCGATCGTATGCAGCACCGCTGCCTGAAATACCAGATAGGTAATATAAAGCCCGTCCAGAATAAAATCTCCGACAACATATCCGTTAATGAACCCGAGGATCGTTCTTTTCGTCCCAACCTTTTTCTGTTCATCGATAATCCGGTCGTTGGCCTCGACAAACTCTTCTTCGAGGCTGTCTCCGACTACCGGGTGCAGCCGGAGCTCCTTCGCATAATCATTCAGATAGAAAACGCGGCTGACATAATTTCTTTTACGCTCCAGAGGATTCACCTTGAGACGAACCTTGTAATTCAACTTGTTCAACA
>JAGCZE010000227.1 GCA_017960415.1 Lachnospiraceae bacterium | reverse complement strand
TTCCAACCTGGATGCCAAGCTCCGTGTTCAGATGCGTATAGAGATCTCGAAGCTTCATCAGAGACTTGAAACAACAATTATTTACGTTACACATGACCAGACAGAGGCTATGACACTCGGTACCCGTATCGTAGTTATGAAGGATGGTCTTATCCAGCAGGTAGATACTCCCCAGAACCTTTACGATCAGCCTCAGAACCTATTTGTAGCAGGATTCATGGGATCTCCTCAGATGAACTTCATCGACAGCGTTGTAGGACGTGACAATAACGGCCGCGCTACACTTACATTCGGTTCCAATACCATCGTTGTTCCCGAGCTCAAGGCAAAGAAGCTTCTTGATGCAGGCTACGAAGGCAAGACCGTTGTTCTCGGTATCCGTCCCGAGGATATCAAGGATGAGGAGATGTTCATCAGCAATTCTCCCGACAGCACCATTGATGTTACCGTTCGTGTATACGAGCTTCTTGGTGCAGAAGTATTCCTTTATCTTGATGTTGACCAGTACGAGATCACCGCTAGAGTTAATCCCCGTACCACCGCAAGACCCGGTGATGCGATCAAGGTTGCTTTCGATCTCAGCAAGATCCACATCTTCGATAAGGAAACAGAGCAGGTTATCACTCACTGATGATCATGCATTTAACATGAGTTTACAGCCCGGCAGATTCTGCCGGGCATTTTTGTACGAAAAGAGAGATGGTTGTTCACATCGGGCAGGAGAGGCCTTCCTCCTCTTACCCGATTGTGATAAGAAAGCAGGTTCGATTTATGGTTTACAATAATTGCCGGAAGTGTTAAACTATAAAGATAGATGGGAAACTGTCTTCAGACGCATTTGCGATGAGTTGTTATGGGGTTAGTATTATATATAATCTTGTGTTGGAGGTCATATGATTTCAAATCAGATTTTGCAGAACACGGTAGAAGGTATCAAGGCGATCACAAGGATCGATCTGTGTGTTATGGATGTTGAGGGCAAGGTGCTTGCAACAACCATGAATAACGCGGAGGAGTACGAAGAAGCGGTCATGACTTTTGTCGGATCGCCTGCTGAGAGTCAGTCGCTGTCGGGCTACCAGTTCTTTAAAGTTTATGATGAACAACAGCTTGAGTACATTCTTCTGGTCAAGGGTGATTCCGAGGATGTATATATGCTCGGCCGCATGGCCACATTCCAGATACAGAATCTCCTTGTGGCTTACAAGGAAAGATATGATAAGGACAACTTTATCAAGAATCTTCTGCTTGACAATCTCCTGCTTGTGGATATCTATAACAGGGCTAAAAAGCTCCATATCGACATTGAAGCACGAAGGATCGTATTTTTGATCGAAACGCATACCGAGAGGGATACAGGGGCATTAGAGACCGTGAGGACCCTGTTTGCGAATTCGAAGCAGAAGGATTTTATTACTTCGGTAGATGAGAAGAACATCATAGTTGTCAAGGAGCTCAAGCAGGGCGAAAGCTATGAGGATATGGAGAAGGTTGCCAAGGTGATCCTTGATATGCTCAATACCGAGGCCATGTCGAAGGTTCAGGTCAGCTTCGGCACCATCATCAATGAGATCAAGGATGTGTCGCGTTCATACAAGGAAGCAAAGATGGCACTCGATGTCGGCAAGATCTTCTACAGCGAGCGCAATATCATTGCCTACAGCAACCTGGGTATCGGAAGACTTATTTACCAGCTTCCGCTTCCTCTGTGCAAGATGTTCATTAAGGAGATATTTGACGGGAAGTCGCCCGACGATTTCGATGAGGAGACGATCTCTACGATCAACAAGTTCTTCGAGAATAACCTGAACGTATCCGAGACCTCGAGACAGCTTTACATCCATCGTAACACGCTTGTTTACCGTCTCGACAAGCTCCAGAAGATGACCAATCTGGATCTGAGGGTATTCGAAGACGACATCACATTCAAGATTGCGCTGATGGTAGTAAAATACATGAAATATATTGAAAATATGGAATATTAATAGTTACCATTCATGATTATGCCAACGAAAAGCTCACGAAAGCTTGCTTTCAGGGAACTTTCCGATTGGCATAAGCCGCGAAGCGGGAACACCACCGCCTGCACATGAGCAAGGAGCGAAGCGGATAGCGAATGGGGA
The DNA here is from genome assembly GCA_017960415.1 of Lachnospiraceae bacterium. The sequence continues at coordinate 3,613 of JAGCZE010000227.1, read as the reverse complement.
CGGTGGGGCTAATAGTAACTATGAGCAGTTTATCGGGGCGGGGCGCTGACAATTACCCCGCTTTCGAGTATTATGGAGGATTTTATGCCCAAATTTGATCTGTACAGGGAGCTTACGCGTGATATCGAGCCGCCTGTCATTTCGCTGGAAAATGTGACCAAGGATTATGTTGACGGGCTTCATGCCCTCAAGAACCTTAGTCTTCAGATAGATAAAGGCGAGTTTGTATTTATCGTCGGCAGCAGCGGATCCGGAAAATCAACACTGATCAAGCTCCTGCTCAAAGAGATCAACCCGTCCTCCGGGAAGATCATGGTGAACGGAAAAACACTTTCAAGACTGCGCGAGAGCAGCATATGCAAACACCGGAGAGGCATAGGGGTAGTATTCCAGGATTTCCGTCTCCTTCAGGACCGCACGGTTTACGAGAATGTCGCATTTGCGCAGAGAGTCCTCGAAACCCCTACATACAAGATAAAACGTGAAGTTCCGCGGATCCTTTCGGTCATGGGACTTTCGGAGAAGCTGGACCGTTATCCGTCGGAGCTCTCCGGCGGCGAGCAGCAGAGAGTCGCCTTGGCGAGAGCGCTGGTCAACAATCCTGTCATTTTATTGGCGGATGAGCCTACAGGTAACCTTGATCCCAAGAATTCGTGGGAGATCATGAGACTGCTCGAAGAGGTTAACAGAAGGGGAACTACCGTGGTTGTCGTTACCCATAACCGCGAGATCGTCGATGCAATGCAGAAGCGCGTCATAACCCTGAACAAGGGCGTTCTCATCAGTGACAAGAAGGGTGGTTACTCGAATGCAAAGAATTAGCACCTTTTTCTACGGTATCGGACAGGGTATCAAAAATATAGTCAGAAACAGGATGTTTTCTTTGGCTTCGATCGGAACCATGGCAGCGTGTCTGTTCCTGTTCGGTATTTTTTATATTGTATTGAGCAATTTTGAGTATATGGTCAAATCCGCCGAAACCAATGTCGGACTTACGGTATTTTTTGATGAAGACATCAGCGGGGAGAGAATAGATGAAATCAGTACCCTGATATCCCGCAGGGCTGAAGTCCATCATGTTGAGTATATTTCCGCCGAACAGGCGTGGGAAGATTATAAACATACCAAGCTTTCACCCGAACTTGCCGAAACCTTCGGCAATGACAATCCTCTCGAGAATTCTTCTTCGCTTACGGTCTATTTAAGCGATGTTACGATGCAGGATGTTCTGAACAGATATATCAAGGGACTCGAAGGAGTCAGGAAGATAAACGATTCGGCAGGTATCGCGGATTCGCTTGCCGGTATCAATAAGGTTATCGCGGTTGTATCGGCGGCTATCATAATCATATTGCTGCTGATCGCGACTTTCCTGATCGGCATGACGATCTCCACCGGTGTTTCGGTCAGAAAGCAGGAAATATCGATAATGAAGCTCATAGGCGCGTCCAATTATTTTATCAGGATACCCTATGTGGTTGAGGGAATACTGATCGGCATTCTGGGAGCGGCTATTCCGCTGATCATACTGAGACTGATCTATACAAATATTACCGCAATGCTCGAAGAGCGCTTTTCTTCGGCACTCAGTACCATCAGCTTTCTGTCTGTCGACCGTGTCATGGGCGTGCTGACTCCTGTTTCGATGCTCATAGGCATAGGGATCGGTTTCCTCGGAAGCATATTTACCCTCAGAAAGCAGCTCAGAAAGATTGAAGTTGGAGTTTAATCAGTTATGAAAAAGAAGATTTTATACGGCATCCTGATCTCAATTGCCGTGATCGGCCTGATCGCAGGCGGAACAACATTGTTGTACAGGGCAATGTCAAAGAGCCTCAATGAGACAATAGGAAAGCTTCCCGGAGCGATCAACGGACCGGGACCGGTCATTGACGGACAGACCGGGGATAGTGTCAGCGGGCAGAAACCTTCCTCGGGCGCTTTATCGCAGGGCAATCTGTTCGGAGACCACAGCACGGATGAAAACAGCTCGGCAACCGATGAAGAGAAGAGAGAGCTGTTTAACAGCAAGCTGGACACTATCATGAGTTATATCGACACATATTTTTATGATGAAGTCGATGACAATGTGATTTATGATGCGATGCTCCATGCGGCTCTCGATTCCCTCGGCGATCCGTATTCGACATATTATTCACCGAAAGAATTCGATCTTCTGATGGAAAGCTCCAGCGGAACATACAGCGGTATCGGTGCTACGGTATCGCAGAATATGGAGACTCAGAAGGTTACGATCGTCAAGCCTTTTATTGATTCACCTGCCATGAAAGCGGGAGTTCTGCCCGGCGATGAGATATACAAGATCGAAGGCACACCCATCGAGGGAATGAACCTGAACGGGGTTGTTTCTCTTCTGAAAGGCCCCGAAGGCACAACGGTCAAGGTTACTTTCCTGCGGGACGGACAGGAACTGGATATAGTCATTACCCGGGCACGTATCGAAGTGCAGTTTGTTACTCATAGGATGCTTGAGGGTGATGTCGGTTATATCATGGTTTCGGAGTTCGAGGCATCAACGGACGAGCAGTTCAACGATGCGATCGGGGATCTTACGAAGCAGGGGATGAAGCGCCTCATTATCGACCTCAGGGACAATCCCGGCGGTATGGTGGACACTGTCGTAAATATGCTGGACAGGATCGTTCCGAAGGGGAAGCTGCTCGTCTATACCGAAGACAAATACGGTAAGAAGACGGAATCCTTTGCGGAAAATGATGATGATCTGGAGATTCCGATCATTGTTCTGATGAACGGGAATTCGGCAAGTGCCTCGGAGATCTTCGCCGGGGCAATACAGGATCTTGGGTTGGGTAAGATCGTCGGAACCCAGAGCTTCGGAAAGGGCATTGTTCAGTCTGTTATCCCTATCATGCAGGATTTTTCGGGCATTAAGGTTACGAGCTCGAAATATTTCACTCCACGAGGAGTCTGCATACACGGGGTCGGTATTACACCGGATATGGAGGTTGAACTTGATGAGGACCTTCAGAAGACACTGATAGAGATGCGCGATCATGACAACCAGATTGACGCAGCTGTGAAGCTGATCAAGACGATGAATTAACGAAAGGAGTAGAACTTATGCCGAATTATGATGAGAACTGTATTTTCTGTAAGATAATCAAGGGTGAGATCCCCTCGACCAAGGTCTATGAAGACGATATGTGCTACGCTTTCAGGGATATCAATCCCCAGGCACCGACACATATACTTGTTGTTCCGAAATCGCATATTTCTTCATGCAATGATGTTAATGAAGAGAATGAAGCTTTGGTCGGGCATATATACACCGCTATCGCGAAGATAGCAAAACAGGAAGGAATAGCTGATTCCGGCTACCGCATTATCACGAATTGCGGCAAAGCCGTCGGTCAGACCGTATTCCATCTGCATTTCCACATTCTTGCCGGCAAGACTATGGGCGAGGGAATGATACCGTAAGCATATGATAAGGGGCTGTCGCATTAGATGATTTTTCATCTGATGCGCAGCCTCTTTTTAATGTCTTTTTCAATTCCGCAAATACACGCTGTTTTTTATTATTCCGTCTTCTTCGCTGGAATAATAAAAAAGCGTACATAAACCAGACTAC